>JBCCIX010000018.1:0-20912 GCA_039028075.1 Bacteroidota bacterium
CTTTCTAAGGTACTAAGATTCGAAGATGAAAACTTGGAATTCAGATTAATTCTACGTTGCATTGTCGGATTCGTCAAACTTACCTGCCCATGAAATATTCCGCCTCTAAAGAAGTTTTAGTCTTATCAGCACTTGCAGTCTTTTGCTGCAGTAAAAAAAATCATCCCTTCGGGGCTAGCCATAAAGATTCCATCACACTTATGGTTACAAAAACAAGTGACTACTGTGGTGGCATAGATCCAGGTGAAGAAACTTTGACCCAACTAAAAACACCAAGTCGCTTGACAAACAACGAGTTATATTTTGTGGAAATAGGGCAACCGCTAAATACGAGTATATTACTCGAGACAGACGAAAATGGTAACGCATCTTCCCGTGAATTAAAAATGTCTACGTATCAGATTTTCTCAAAGCCGAAGTGGCTGTTTATTAATAAACATCGTTCGAGACTCAACTATCCTACATCATGTACCGAATGGATAGAGGTAGGCGAGGCACAACTTGAAATTGTGGAAGGACAAGCTGAATATAAAATTAACATCCATTCAACATGCAACCCGTGTGAATCTCCTTCCCGATAATACCTAGCAGAAGTATTGAATTATTCGAAGGCTTTGGCAAAAAGCACTTGCATTTCATACCAGGACTGTAGGTCTGCTTTTTCATTGTAGGCCAAAGGAAGTTCGAATTTTGTTCCCAAAGAATCTGCACCTTTGTTCGTAAAAGCATGTTTCGCGCCTTCGTATGCGATGTACTGATAGTCAGCCCCGACGCTATCCATTTTAGCCTTGTACGTCTGTACTGATTCTGCTGAAATAAAAGGGTCAGCGGCACCGTTGCAGACTAAAACTTTTGCTTTAATTCCCTGCTGTGGCATAATAGGTAGTTGCACGCCGCTATGGAAGGCGACCACCGCATCTATATCGACACCTGCATTGGCCATGGTTAGAGCGACACTTCCACCAAAGCAGTAGCCAATCACTCCAATTTTCTCTGTATCCACCCATTCATTCGATTTTAGTTCTTCAAGTGCCTTTTTGAAACGCGCTTCACCTTTCTCGATATTTGACATTACTGACATCATAAACTTCTGAGCATCTTCAGGATGATCCGCCACTTTTCCATCACCGTACATATCTACAGCCAGAGCAACGTATCCCAATTTGGCGAGCATATCAGCGCGTTGACGCGTATATTCGTTATGACCCCACCATTCGTGGATAACCAGCACACCGGGCCGTTTGCCTTCTCTATTCTGGTCATATGCGATGTACCCGTTCATCACCGTAGAATCCGTTGAATACGTCAGCTCCCTACTCACGAGGTCAGGTTCTTTAACCAACGAGGATTCCTCCTCTTTTGAAGACTCGTTATTACCCGTGTTAGAGGAGCATGCAAGCAGCACAGTGGATACAAAGAGAGCTACGAGTGAATTTTTTCGGTTCATGATATTTTAGAATTGGATTTAATGCAATTTTAAGAAATACTCTAAATCTATTTAGAAACAATGGTTTTTAAATCTTTTCGTACCAACGTATTTATTAGGTTGGCGATCATTTTAACGTTAGGTTACGCGGGTATATACGTGCTTACCCAAACCTATTTTTGGTTAGTATCTATCTGGCTTTTTCTTTTTATGATCATTACTTTCCTGGACCTGACTAAGTTCATAGAACGGTCAAAAAGAGAATTGAGTAACTTCTTACTAAGTATACAGCAAAACGATTTTTCAAACACCTATTCGTTGAAAGCCCTCGATAAAAATGATTTTGAATTGCATTATGCCTATACCACTATTACCGATGAGTTTCAGAAGCTCAGAAGGGAAAAAGAGTCTAACTATCATTTTCTTCAGGCAGTAGTAGAGCACTCCGGTATACCTCTTTTAGGCTTTCAAGAAAGTACGCTTGAGGTTACGCTAATGAACGAGGCAGCAAAGGCCTTATTTAAAAAACCTTACCTGAAGAATGCGAAAGCTATTTCCAAAATAGACAAAAAACTGGGAGAATGTGTATTACAATTAAAAAGTGGAGAGCGGGAATTACTAAAAATACTAGTGAGTAATGAGCTGCTCAGCCTGTCTATTGTAGCGAAAGAATTACGGCTTAATGGCGAACTATTTAAATTGGTCTCATTTCAGAATATTAAGGCAGAGCTTGAGGAGCAGGAATTAGAATCCTGGCAAAAACTCATACGCGTGCTAACGCATGAAATCAAAAATTCTGCTATTCCTATTTCCACCCTTACCGAAGTCGTTAATCAGATGATCACTGAAGAGGATGGGGAATTAAAAGATCTATCGACTCTGGATCAGGAAGACTTAGCTGATTTAAAAGTAGGAATTAAAACAGTCCAAAAAAGAAGTAAAGGGCTAGTAAGTTTTGTTAACGCCTACGGCGAATTAGCAAAAATACCACAACCGAAGTTTGAAAAAGTAGATTTGAAGACCCTAACGGATGATGTAGTCACTCTTTTACTTCCGGAAATGAGGAAGTCTAATGTCACTTTGATTAATGAAGTGCATACATCGACGCTACAAATTGACCCGGAATTAATAGAGCAGGTTTTAATCAACTTAGTTAAAAATGCCAGGGAGGCAGTCAATGGTAAAGAGACCGGAAAGGTAGTTATTAGGTCCTCAACGGATGCCGGCCGAATGGTAATCAGCGTTGTTGATAATGGGTCAGGGATAGACGGAGAAACATTGGACAATATTTTTGTTCCATTCTTCACCACTAAAAAAGAAGGATCGGGTATAGGTCTAAGCCTATCCAGACAGATCATGCGAGCGCACAAAGGTGACCTTGTCGTGCAATCGCAACTAGGTACAGGTTCTGAATTTTCAATGGTTTTCTAACTGCCCGATTTTAAAGACGAACGCCGGATTACTTTTTTAAACCTTGATCACCCCCGATCAAATGGTTAGGACACAAGAGAAACATAACCTCTGCGGTTTACTCATAATGCCGTGACATTACCAAAAGAGCTTCAATGTAGAAACAGATGACTTAAGAGATAAAAGTGTCAACGGATCTTGAGCTCAGATAGATGGAACCACCTCTTTACTTTCCCGGTTTGGGTCTGTATTGGATGATAAGAAATGTTGCGCCAATCATTTTTTTACTAATTCCTTGGCCAAATCTTCTAGGGTCTTACCCTTGGTCTCGGGCATCAAGACTTTCACAAATACTAATTGTAAAACCATCATCAAGGCAAAAAAGGCAAATACAGGCCAGGGGTTTTCTCCAAATATTCCTTCCTCTTTATCAATAAATATCGGTGTGAGCAACGTAATGAGAGCTGCACAAACCCAGTGCGTACCTGTACCCAACGATTGCCCTTTAGCACGTACTTCGTTTGGAAATACCTCCGAAATAAATACCCAAATCACCGCACCTTGACCTACAGCATGGGAGGCAATAAATAATAGAATGAAGGTCAATAAAAGTAACGGATCTACATCCGTGTAAAAAGAGAAGGCGGTCATAGTTAGACTGACAATATACCCTGTGGAGCCTATATACATCAACGTTCTTCGACCCATTCGGTCAATGAAATAAAGGCCAACAAAGGTAAAGATCATGTTGACGATTCCGATGGCAATCGAATTAAAAAGCGAATCCTTCCCTCCTAATCCCGCCAGTTCGAGAAGCTCAGGAGCGTAATACAAAATGAAATTGATACCAGAAAGTTGATTAAAAAAAGCGATAAGAAATGCCAATAAAATTGGTTTGGAAAACCTGCCGGAAAAAAGCCCCCCATTACTTCTGGTAAGTTTATTATCTTCAAGAATATCATTCAGCCGTTCTTCGGCCGTTTTTGCATCGATCAATTGAAGTACCCTCAGCGCCTTTTCTTGATCGTTCTTATAAAGCACCAACCACCTTGGACTATTGGAAACACCCAAAATGAGGCCACAATAAAAGAAAGCTGGAATACCTTCTACACCCAACATCCATCGCCAATCGTTTGCGCCGTCTACACCTTCCAAAAGGTAATTGGATATAAAAGCCAGCAGAATACCGAAAACAATCATGAATTGATATAGCGCGACAAGCATTCCCCGATTCTTGGATGATGATATCTCAGAAATGTACATAGGAGCTGCCACGGAAGAAGCCCCCACACCTACGCCTCCGATAAATCTAAAAGTGGAAAAAGTATACGGATCCTGAGCAAGCGCGGAACCCACCGCAGATACAAAATAGAGAACCCCAATCCAAAAGAGCGTATTCTTGCGACCGTATCTATCGCACGGGATTCCACCAAATAAAGCTCCGACTACCGTGCCCCACAGTGCCATGCTCATGATAAACGTCCCGTGAAAGAAAGGACTGGTATTCCACAGTTCTTTTATAGGCAGATTAGCACCTGAAATAACCACGGTATCAAATCCAAAGAGTAAACCGGCCAAGGCAACACTTAACGACCAAAAAAAGACATTTCTATTCATTGAAGTCTTCATAAAAATGAAGATAATTAAAAACTACTGATATCCGCAAAAAGTTGTTTTCAAGTACAATAATCCACCCCTACCAGCCTGCCGGCAAGGCAGGAATCCCCTGAAGGGGACTTTTTAGGCACCTCTTTAGGGGCAGGGGGTGTTTTTGAATTTATTGAAAAATCTATGTTTAAAGACATGAGGAATAGATTTCTATTGCATATTTATTTTAGTCGGATGCCACTAATTAAAAACTAACATCCGAGTAAAAAATTTCTTCAAGCCAGTCATGATTCGAAAATGTCCTTAATCCCACTAGGGTGATTTTCTTGGTTAACCAGACGTTCCTTCAGAAGTTCGGGTCTTTTAAAACGAATTGGGAAGTTTCTGTGTAAAGTCATCGAGTTTCGATTTTTACGACTATTGATTTTAGGCAGAAATCCGTACTAATTAGATGGCTAGTTCAAAAAAAATCTTCACAATACCACTTTGATATTATGAATCCAGTGTCTCACTAAGGTAAGCCGCACATTCGCAAATACCGTAATTACCGTAGACCAGGTCACTTCTAAATTCTCTACTTTTACGCTTCTGAGATGAAGCGGTTTATCATATATGCGTATACCAGAATGAACACGATGAGTGGTATCATCTTTGTGATCTGGGCCACAGTTTGTAGTTTGTATACCTTATTATATTGGTTAGTTCCGTTCACCTCATTCGGAACAGGTTTCATACTTGCCTCTGCCATTTCTTTGATCACGGCGTACCCTGTGGGTTGGGTACTACTCTCTTATGCCTCAAAAATGAAAATTCAAGGTCAAGCCGTTAAGCAGGATAATAGGGTAAAAGACAAATTGATCAATATTTTAGGCCATGACCTTAAGGGGCCGTTGAATAATATTAAGCAAACACTTTTGTTACTTCATGAGGGTTACATACATCAAGATGAATTTGATCATTTAGTAAAACACCTGGCAAAAGATATAGATTCCACGCTAAATCTTACCTCCAACCTTGTAAAGTGGATCAATGTACAAAAAAAGGACTTTAGTCCAGAGACCTGCAACGTAAACGTTAGGGAACTGGTTAGAGAGTGTATCACATTATATGACCCTGTAGCTCTGGAAAAAAATATCGAATTAGTCAACTACAATCCGGTGAATGTGGAGATGCAAACTGATCCGGAGATGATTAAAATTGTGCTCAGAAACCTGGTAGGTAATGCAATAAAATTTTCACATCCGCATAGCTCAGTTGAAGTCAGCTATGAGATATCTAGCACTGAAATCACTTTTTCTGTAATGGATTACGGTGTGGGTATGTCACCTCAAGATGTAAAATTACTTTTCTCCCCCAGTGAAATAAAAAGTCAAACTGGCACCAATCAAGAAAAGGGAACCGGCTTAGGGATCAACCTCTGTAAAACGGTGATTAACAAGTTAAACGGTAAAATCTGGGTGGAGACCGAGCTCGGAGAGGGCACCACCTTTTATTTTACCGTGCCCTCTCCAAGCATTAAAATTCTAACTGCGAAATCAGACCTTACACCTACCGTTATCTAAAAAATGCCGTTTCCTGAGTTTTTCAGAAAGGCCTAGCTCTATTTCACCAATTGAGTGATAAAGTTGTTCGTAGCTATCGATCAGGAAATACCTATCCTGGAAGATATCTTTTCGGTACGGTGTATTGAGCATTTGCTCCACATGATACTCAAAGTGTTTAGGCTCATTACTTAGTGCGTATTCTGTCTCTCCGGCCGACGAAAGCACGCCGGCTCCATATATCCTGGGTGCACCATTCTCCCTAATCAACCCAAATTCTACGGTAAACCAATAAACACGTGAAAGAAAATCCACAGCTTCGGGATCATCCGCATGATGGTGACCGATCTTACTTATCGCCTCCAAGAAGTCTACAAAAGCTTGATTGGTCAGCAGTGGTACATGGGCAAATACATCATGGAACATATCGGGCTCTTCAAGGTAGTCTAACTCGCTCATTTTTCGTAACCACGTGGTAGCAGGGAACTTCTTGTTAGACATTAACTCAAAAAATAGGCGATCATCTACTATACCCTCTACCGCCGCAAGTTCCCATCCGGTAAGTTCATTTAGAATAGCATTGGTTTCGTCAAAGTTTGGTATTCGATCAGAAGTGAAATTTATTTTTTCAAGTCCAATTAAAAACTCTTTGGTAGCGGCCTGAGGCAAATTTGCAATCTGTCGATCAAAAAGTATTTTCCAAACCTGATGATCTTCCTCAGTGTACGCATCATACACCTGCTTCATATTTTTGAGGGTTGGGATAGCGCGTTCGGTCATTGTTTCCATAGTGTAAAAATTAGTCATAAAAAAAGCCCCACTCTCGGAGTAGGGCTCTTTTGTTTAATACTTATCAATAAAGCATTAACTACCTTCTCCGATCCCCGCCAGGACCCGGTAATAAAAGTAATAAAATGCTTGTTGTTCCTTCATTAGAATTCAAATATATAACTTCTTGTAATAATGCGAAACGGATTACAGACAGAAATTCGTTTATATGTCATATTACATACTTTCCCTAAGGTCAAATACTTTACGCATCTTATTCACTAGCTTGGTTGATTCACGAAAGTTCAAGGTTTGTTGACCGTCAGAATAAGCCTCTTCAGGTTTTTCATGTGTTTCGTAAATTACACCATCCGCACCGGCCATAATACAAGCCAGGGCCACCGGCTCTACATGGTCACGAATTCCGATGCCATGTGAAGGATCCGCTATGACCGGCAAGTGGGATTTCTCTTTTAAAATGGTAATGGCATTGATATCCATAGTATTCCTACTTGCTTTTTCATAGGTTCTTATACCACGTTCGCAAAGCATAAGATTCTCATTACCTGCAGAAAATACATATTCTGCGGAAGATAACAATTCATCAATTGTGCCTGATATTCCCCGCTTAATGAGCACAGGTTTATTCACTAAACCCAATTCATCTAATAAATTAAAGTTTTGGGTGTTTCTGGCACCCACCTGAAATATATCTACAAAAGGCAACATTTCTTCAATCTGCGAAACCTGCATGACCTCTGTGATGATTTTTATACCTGCCGCTCTAGCCGCTTGATACCAGAGTTTTAAGCCTTCAATTCCCATACCTCTAAACGAGTAGGGCGAACTTCTGGGTTTGTAGACCCCGCCACGCATGATCTTCACATCGTTTTCTTTTAGATGATCAATCGTTTTTTCGATCTGCTCCTCCCCTTCAATGGAACAAGGCCCCGCCATGATAGCCATACCTCCTTCTTCAATGATCACACCATCACCTAGGTCAATCACGGTAGGATTCACTTTCCATTTTTTTGATACGAGTTTGTAATCATCAGAAACAATGTGAATATCAGCGATGCCCGGCATATGCCCCACATCTCTGATATCAAATTCCTTTTTACCTATTCCTACCAAATAATCCCCCTTTTGGGTTTTAACATCGGTGATCTTGTACTTAAGGTCACCTACTTTTCTAACGATGTTTTCTTTGGCTTTTTCCGTTATCTCTTTTTCAAGTTGAATGATCATATGTTAGTCCTTAATGTTTTTTACAAATTGATGAATGTCTGATTTCAAGTCGCTAGATGAACCTATGAGTTTAATGAACGCTGAACCAATGATTGCTCCATTGCTGTGCGCGCAGGCCTGCTCAAACGTAGCTTTATTAGAAATTCCGAAACCTACCAAGGTAGGATTTACGAGATCCAATGATTTCACTCGCTCAAAGTAAACGGCCTGTTCATCTCCAAAGGAATCCTTCGCTCCGGTAGTGCTGGAGGTCGATACCATATAGATAAAGCTGTTGCTGTGTTCATCTACCTGCCTGATCCGCTCATCTGAAGTCTGAGGTGTAATAAGAAAGATATTTTTAAGGCCATATTGATCAAATTTGCTTTGATACTCCACGAGAAATTCAAACATGGGAAGATCAGGCAGGATTAACCCATCAACCCCAGCTTCTTTACATGAAGCACAAAACTTATCAACCCCATACTGTAGAACAGGATTTACGTACCCCATCAGTAGTACCGGTACAGAAACCTGTTCTCGCAGCACTTTTATTTGTTGAAAGAGCAACTCAAGGGTCATTCCATTGTCCAAAGCCGCTTTATTACTTTGTTGAATAGTAGGCCCATCAGCGATCGGGTCGGAAAAGGGGATCCCAATTTCAATCATATCGGCACCGGCCTTTTCAAGCTCTACAGCTACGTGCAGTGTGTCATCAAGCGCAGGGAAGCCCGCCGAATAATATACCGAAAGGATACGCTCTTGCTTATTCTCAAAAAGCTGATTTATTCGATTCATAGATCGGTTAATGCTACTCACTTATGGTTAATGGTCAATACTTTCCCCACTGTATATACGTATCCAAATCTTTATCCCCTCTTCCCGAAAGATTTATAACTACTACGTCTTCGGGCTTCAAATTCATTTGTTTCAATACCGCAAAAGCGTGGGCCGTCTCAATAGCCGGTATGATGCCTTCTAACCGACTTAACTCAATGCCCGCTTTCATGGCCTCTTCATCGGTAGCATTTAAGAAATCTACCCTCCCCACGTCAAAAAGGTGCGCGTGCATGGGTCCTATCCCTGGATAGTCTAACCCTGCGGAGATTGAATAGGGTTCTACCACCTGTCCGTCGGCCGTCTGCATAAGTAAGGTTTTACTGCCGTGGAGCACGCCAGGTTTTCCTAATGCGGTTGTAGCCGCGGACTCTCCTGAGGCTACCCCAAGACCAGCGGCCTCCACAGCTACCAGTTTAACCTGTTCTTCATCTAAATAATGATAAAATGCTCCGGCGGCATTACTTCCACCACCAACACATGCCACTACATAGTTCGGTAGCTCCGACCCCGTTTGCTCCCTTAACTGACTTTTAATCTCTTCACTTATTACCGCTTGGAACCTGGCTACCATATCCGGATAAGGATGCGGCCCCACCACAGAACCGATAATGTAATGCGTATCCGTTGGATTATTGATCCAGTGGCGCATAGCTTCATTCGTGGCATCCTTTAGTGTTTGGCTACCACTCATGGCAGGTTGAACAGTCGCTCCCAAAATGCGCATCCGCTCTACATTTGGCTTCTGACGTTCCATATCTACCTTACCCATATATACTACACAATCCATACCCATAAGGGCACACACTGTTGCGGTAGCCACTCCATGTTGGCCTGCCCCCGTCTCGGCTATGATCTTTTGCTTACCCAGCTTTTTGGCCAAAATAATTTGACCAATAGTATTATTTACCTTGTGTGCACCGGTATGGCACAAATCTTCTCGCTTCAAAAAGATTTTAGCGCCATATTTATTGGAGAGGCGCTCCGCGACAAATAAAGGTGTCGGCCGACCCACATAATCCTTTAATAAGGCATTGAATTGTTTCGTAAATTCCTCGGAGCAAATAATATTCAAATAATTGTCTTTGAGCTCTTCAATATTGGGATGAAGCATCTCCGGAATATATGCTCCACCAAAATCTCCGTAATAGCCCGTTTCGTCAACTGTATATCTCATAATTTCCTGCATTTTGCTGTTTCATCCTGTGCGAAAATTCTTATCAGCTGGTGTGTTATAGCTTTTCACGCCCAGAAGGCAAGAAGTACACCGCGCACATAACTAAAAGTTTATTTTCCATTCTATGAATACCTTCTTCTTACACTTTTAAATTAAAATGATTAATAACCCAATTTTACAACGATAACTTTAAAATAAGTGACTAATTGAGCATACTGTACCAATGTTAATGTTTCCAAAGCTTTTACTTCAATAACAATTTTGGGATTTACGAGTGAATCAATTCTGTTATCAAAATCCATCGTAATCTTGTTGAAAATGCGGGGCATAGTTTCTTGCTGAGCTACTAGAAATCCCGTTTCTTTTATATCATATGCCAATAGACTCAAAAATTGATTCATTTATTTAAATGGTATTTCTTCAATTACTTACGTCACAGATTTGTTTTCTTGCCTCCAACAACCTTTCAATCTTATTTATATCCTTAAATCCTGGCTCGATTTCAAATTTACTGTTTACATCTACGGCAAAAATGTTAATCCCACGTTCATGAATCCTTTCTAGGTCATCAAGGTCAATACCCCCACTTAAAAAAATCGGTTTCTTCAATTTCAAATCCGCGATGACTGTCCAGTCAAACTTTTGACCTGTACCCCCGTAGCTTTCATTTCTGGTATCAAACAAATAATAATCAATGCTATCTCCATAAGCCGCCAGAAGTCCTGAGTCAGGCAAACGATTACCCGAAAATACTTTAATGACACCTATGTTCATCATTTTTTTAAGCGTGGAACAGTATTCAATAGACTCGTGTCCGTGTAATTGAATGTAGTTTAGCTGAAACCTCTCTGCTTTATGCATAACTTCTTCTAGCTCCTGATCTACAAAAACCCCTACTTTTTGAATTGTCCTGGGTATAGTCCTGATTTCCTCCGCAGGTAATTCCGCAACGTACCTCTTGGACTTAGGGTAGAATATAAAACCTATATAATCAGGCTTCAGTCCTACTACCTCGGCTACATTGTCCCTCAAACCGCAAACTTTCACCTTAAGCATGTCGACCGTTCAATTCTTTCAGTCGCTCGGCAAACTCAGCACAGGACTTCTGCGGCCTGGCGCTCTGCATAAAGCGTTCACCCATTAGAAAGCCTTGATAGCCGGCTTTTTTAAGTGTCAAAACAGTTTCAGGATTACGTATGCCACTTTCCGAAATCTTGACAAACTCGGAGGGAATATGTTCAGCCAGGTTTAGTGAGATATCTACAGAAACCTCGAATGTTTTCAAGTTTCTATTATTTACACCTACACCATCAATATTGGGATTTATAGAACGCTCTAACTCTTCTTTAGTATGAACTTCCATCAGCGTTTCCAAACCAAGTGATTTGGCAAATTCCGCTAACTTATGCAATTCAACAGGTTTCAAAGCCGCAGCGATTAATAATACGGCATCAGCACCGATTGACTTAGCTTCCACAATTTGATATTCATCAACGGTAAAATCTTTACGTAAGATTGGACAAAAATTGAATTTCCTGGCCTTGGTTAAATCTTCGTTCTTGCCACCAAAATATTTCGAATCAGTCAAGATTGATAGTGCCGAAGCGCCTGCTTGCATATAACCAATAGAAGTACGCTCTACAGAGGCATGAGCGTTGATTATACCTTTAGATGGCGACTGTCTCTTAAACTCAGCAATGATTCCAGATTTATCATCGCGCTGCACATACCTTTTTAGCGAAACTGTGCGAGAGCCAAAGTAAATACTCTTTTCTAGTAGCTTGGTTGGGTATAAAGATTTTCTCTCAGCTACCTCTCTCTTTTTGTGCTCAATTATTTCCTTAAGAATGTCCATGTTCAATTTACTGAAATCTGTGTTTTATGATTTGTCAATTTTCTAAAAGCCTCAAGCGCCTTTCCCGATTCTAACGATTCTTTTGCCTTTGCGATGGCCGTTTCCATGCCCGCATCTTGATTTGCACAATACAACGCCATGCCTGCATTAGCCGTGACTACCTGATTTTGAGGTTCAGTACCTGATCCTCTTAAAACGGATTCGAATATTTTGGCTGAGTCATCAATAGTTTCGCCTCCATATATGTCTCGTTGGTGCAGCCTGGGAAACCCTATTTGTAATGGCGTAATAAGCTCTTCACCTGAATTGGAAATGATTTTAAAGTTACCGGTCAAAGAAACCTCATCATATCCATCTACTGAATGTAGAATGGTGAATTCTTTACCGGTTTGCTGGTATAAGTAACCATATAAACGGGCGAGTTCGAGATTGAACACCCCTACCAGCTGCTTCCTGGGAAAAGAAGGATTTACCATGGGTCCGAGCATATTAAAAAATGTTTTTACGCCAAGTTCTTTACGAATTGGTGCCACATTTTTCATAGCAGGATGAAAGAGAGGTGCATGCAAAAAGCAAATATTCGCCTCATCAAGACTTCTTCGTAACTCCCCAATATCGTTGGAAAATTCATACCCAAAATGCGCCAATAAATTGGAAGAGCCACACACAGACGAAACTCCATTGTTACCGTGTTTAGCCACGGCTTGGCCGGCTCCCGCCACGATAAAGGAAGCTAATGTGGATATATTAAATGTATTTTTTCCATCACCACCGGTTCCGCAGAGATCAATGGCATCATACTCATCAATTTCTACAGGAAGACATAATTCAAGCATGGCATCGCGAAAACCTTCTAATTCCTCCACCGTAATGCTTCTCATCATGAAAACGGTCAAAAATGCTGCTACCTGGCTTTGATTATACTTCCCTTGAGCAAGGTTCTTTAGCACTTCTTTCGACCTCTTTTTATCAAGCGTTTTGTACTCGATTAATTGATTCAAAATTTCTCTCATAGCTTAGTTACCCAACCAGTTATTAATCATTTGTTCTCCTCCTTCTGTAAGGATAGATTCGGGATGGAATTGTAATCCTTTGACGTCATATTCCCTATGCCGGATACCCATCACCAAACCTTTTTCATCCATTGCAGTAATTTTTAGTGCCCCATTTATGGACGCCGGCTTTACACTCCAGGAATGATAATGGCATCCTCGAAAAGTATGCGGCAGGTTATTAAACAAATTCTCGTCCTCATCTTCCACCTTAATTTGCCCCGTCAAACCATGTAAAACCACAGACATATTGAACAACTCCGCACCAAACACCTCTGCAATACCCTGATGCCCCAAACAAATGCCAAGTATAGACTTAGAAGGACCATACCTCATAATAATTTGTTTCATGATGCCAGCTTCATCAGGAATACCCGGGCCCGGCGATAGCAAAATCTTATCGTAAGTTGCAACTTCCTCAAGATTTATCTTGTCGTTCCGGTGAACTTGCGTTAGTCCTCCATACCCCAGCTTTCTAATGATATGAACCAGATTGTAGGTAAAGGAGTCATAGTTATCTAGTACCAATATTTTCATATCTCCTCTGCCATTTCCAATGCACTTCTTAAGGCCGCCAGTTTATTATTCACTTCTTGTAACTCACTTTTAGAACTTGACTTGGCCACAACACCTGCTCCAGCCTGGTAGCTCAGGGTATTATTTTGGCTCAAGAAAGAGCGGATCATAATAGCATGATTAAAGTCTCCGTTGAATCCAAGTAAACCAATAGCTCCGCCGTAGTAGCCTCGACTTATATTTTCGTATTGATCAATAAGCTGCATAGCCCTATGCTTGGGCGCTCCTGACAGTGTACCCGCCGGGAATGTATCGGCTACAAGACGGATAGGATTAGCATTTTGCGAAAGCCTTCCGGTAACTTTAGAAACTAGGTGGATTACATGTGAATAATACTGAATTTCTTTAAAAACCTCCACTTCTACTTCTTCCGAACTGCGGCTTAGATCATTGCGAGCAAGATCTACCAGCATCACGTGTTCACTGTTCTCCTTTTCATCCTCAGACAACTTCTGCGCCTGCTCAGCATCCAGTTGATCATTACCGGTTCTTTTGAAAGTGCCGGCAATGGGATAAATGGTAGCCTGACCTTCTTTAATCACAATTTGAGATTCCGGAGAGGAGCCAAAGAGTTTAAAGCTTCCATAGTCAAAATAGAAGAGGTAGGGTGATGGGTTTATGGACCTCAGGGCTCGGTAGACATTGAACTCATCGCCCCGAAATTTTGTCTTAAATCGCCGTGAAAGTACGATCTGAAAGACATCGCCCCGATGCGCATGTTCTTTGCCCTTTTCAAGTATTTCAAGAAACTCCGTGTCCGTAAAGTTAGAAGATTCATCCCCCTCTCTTTTAAATTCAAACTGAGGATCATTATTAGCCTTGATCAAAGCTTCTACCTGCGTGATACCTATTTCTTCATCTCCGATTAAATGTTCGAATAGAAAAAGTTGGTTTTTAAAATGGTCGATAACGATGACATACTTGTAAATCGCATAAAAGACATCCGGAATCTCATTGTTACTATTTTTCAGATTAATATCCTCAAAATACCGGACGCCATTGTAAGCGGTGTAACCGAAAAGTGCGTTGGACGGAAATTTAAGCTCCTCGAAAATCAAAGGTGTAAAGGCTTTACTAAACTTCTGCAGTTCTATAACGAGATCTGCGTCTTGCGGCAAGTCTTTGGTTTTACCATCGGGGTAAGCAATGGAAACTCCACTACTATCGGCTTTAAAAGTTGCTATGGGTTGACAGCAAATAAAAGATAGACTATTTTCATTGCCGTGGTAGTCCGAACTTTCAAGGAGAATACTCTGAGAAAATTTGTCTCTTAAACGCAGGTAAATGCTGACCGGGGTCAAGGTATCCGCTAACAAACGCTTACTACTGGTTTTAAATTGGTATTTCATTTTCAGTCAATATGCTTGGATGTCGTCAGATTCCCAAGTGGTTGTTGAGAGCCTATCGACCAGTTTTTTTACAATAAAAAAGGCTCACTGTGAATCAGCGAGCCTTTAGTATATTATCTTTTCTATTCAATAACGCTGTTCACATTCTAAACGCAAATTGTACCACCACACGTTATTGGCTATCCCTTTCATACCTTCAAATGTAGAAACGAAATTTCAAATCCCAAATGAAAGCTATTTTTCTTTTTTACTCGGCGCTTTTTTCTTCTTCACTTCTTTACTAGCTGAGTTATTCACCACTGCTATTTCTTCAGGACTTTTATTTTTTGGTTTTGGTCGTCTGACCCCATATGTTCTTTTAGCTATTTTACCTCTTTTGGTCTTTTTGTCGCCTTTCCCCATTACTATACCAATTTGATTCTACAATAAAATTATAAAAATGCCACGAATAACAGCATTTGAAATTTCTGAATTTCACGTTATTGTTGTCTTTAAGAATCATCTCACATAACTTTAAACTATAGATTAGGTTAATGTTTTATGGCAAAGGCAAGTTTAGATCTCATACAAGCGCTGAGAAATACGGCAAGCGCATTACGAAAAAGTAAAAATTATCAATGGGGACACATGGGCAGCTGTAATTGTGGTCACCTCGCTCAAGAAATAACTAAACTGAATAAATCCGAAATCCATTCGAGAGCGATGCAGAGATATGGAGATTGGAATGAGCAGCTCAATGATTATTGCCCTACAAGCGGTTTACTGATGGATGATTTGATCACGGAGTTACTCAATGCCGGATTGGATCTTGATGACCTCAAGCATTCGGAACGACTTTCTGATACACGCATCCTACGTAGCCTGCCAACGGAGTCAAGATACTTACAGCAGAACAAAAAAGACGATGTAGTAAAATACTTTGATGCATGGGCCTCCCTGCTCGAAGATCAACTGTTGTCTAAAGTTCAGCTTCCAAATTTGGAAAGGGATTACGTCGTAGTAACGGCAGGATAAGTTACGAGTATTGTAAACAAACGGTTTGAGAACGTTTAATTACCAATCCAACCAGATTTTACTTTTTAAATACTACTGACCGACTAAAATATTATAGGGTCATTTACAAATTAAGGGGTACTCGATAGGGTATCCCTTTTTTTACATTTTAGGTTTACTAAGACGTAAAATATGGGCGATAAAGATACCTCAAAGCATTTAGTCGGTCAGCCGATTTTCAAACAGATCCTTAATCTGATTCCTCAAAACAAGTTTAAT
This sequence comes from Bacteroidota bacterium, assembly GCA_039028075.1. Classification (GTDB taxonomy): domain Bacteria; phylum Bacteroidota; class Bacteroidia; order Cytophagales; family Cyclobacteriaceae; genus Fulvivirga. Next base: position 16,099 of record JBCCIX010000018.1, read on the forward strand.
CTGCTGGTCAGCGAGCATAAATCCGATAGGTATTACAAGACCTTTGATTCCTGGACAAAGCTGATGATAATACTCTTTGGCGTTTTGAGCCGATGCGACTCCGATGGTATGAATCCATAAAGAACACGAGGGGTTTACACCAGCTGCAAAAACCGATACTACTTTCTCTGAGAAGTAACCTTTTTTGAAGGATAAAAGCTTAGGTGGTGAGCTGATCTGTGGGCATTTATCTTTCAAAAAAATGATGCAAGCACCTACCATCTTTGATCAAGTGAACTACTAGCGCATCTGTGCTGTTAAAATCACTTCCTTTTTTCTGCTTGTGCGCACGATAAAAGCATTCACTGAGCTTGCTTTTGTGTTCCCATACTTTCCACGAACCCTAAAAGGTTTCTACTGCGCTGATGAGCCAGTTAGTGTGCGGGGTACTGTGCTTTCAATATCTGGTTTAGTGTGCATCTTTTTTGGGCATATCCATTTTGTATCCGATTGTATCCAATTGTAACTTGGGCGTTATTTACGCAGTTTTTAATCGGTTTATATCGCCTTTAAAGTTTTTCATCTCGCCTAAAATAGAAGGCTACTACCTCAAACCTTAGAACCAATATCGAAAAACTACGCGAGCAAAAAAGGCGGCTACAAAATCAGGTGACCGAAGGGTTCGGCATCAGGAACCCCTTATTACAGCAAGGTCTAAAATGGCATCCGCGAGATTACGGTCAAGGAGCTCCAAAAGCTTTCGAAGCTGTTTGATATGTCCTTAGACCAGATCGTGAACTTTGACGGGGATATCCCCAAAGAAGTGACCCTTCAGGATAAGTTGAATATGGAGCGGCTGAACCTGATCAATCAGTTAGACCATGAAGATTACACAGGGCTTGTATAACTTGTATTATGGAAACATAGCTTGGGTAGTGCGTTGGAGCGGGTTAGCCCAGGGAGTGGACTTTAATATGGTTTGGGTTCCTGCCTTACGTGTTTAACTCGCAATATTCTGATTTGATGTGTGCTTATACAGTAAGCGATCCCGAAGGCTGTGTTTTTCAAAAGCCCGGAATGAACCATCATTAGTGATCTTAAATTTGTCTGGTGGAAACTTTTCTGGATTTCCCGGTATTTTGTCAATGATAGATATAATATCTTGTCTTACCTGTTCTGCATTTTGGATGGAGTCTTCTGCTATGTGCCTTATCTGTTTTTTTGAATGCTACTTTAGCTGGATTATCCCAGTGAATAGTCATTTTAGCCAAGTTTCAGATTCTTTCTTAACATCTTCGTGAGAGGTATATTCTCCCGATTCAATTCGACTATTAGCTTCTTCTATTTCTTGATTATATTGCTTAACACTTATTCGTTGACCGTATTCTTTTTGCTGTTCTTTTTTTAATAAGGCCTCCAGTTTATCGATAATCTTTTCATTACCTACTGACAATATCGACTCAATAAAATGAAGCTTTTTTGATTGTAAATCCATTGGTGTAACTGTTATTTTCATAAATCTAACGCTTAAATAATATAAAATGTGGCATTTTCCTTCTTGGTTATCATAATTTGTGATAGCTCACTCCAACGGATAGACTTTGTTAAAACTTCATCAACCCAACGGATGGAACCGATCTACATCCAGTTATAAACTTTCAGTATCGTTTCTCTGATAGCTTTCGGTACTCGTGACTTTCAGGTGGCCGTCCATGTGTTGCACTTCTCTCAAGTTGTATTGCTTCAACCAATGGGTAACGACACCCGCCCGGGTGTGCTGTACGTTTTCCAAGTGGGATTCCTGTTTCCTTAAGCGTTTGAATAGGTTACGCAAAGTATCGCTGTATTAGCTCATGCGGTTGGTGCGGGGATTGCGGAAGCCTCCAGCTTGGGTTATAAGTCAGCGCTGATAGTCAATCGACCACCTCATCCAGTTTTTTACGCAACGTAGATATACGAATAGTCACCTGAAACCCTTTCTATTTTTCGAGACTTAGGTAGGGGTTCACATTCAGCTTTTCTGCTTGTGTACACGATAAAAAGCATTCACTAAACCTGCTTTTGTGTTCCCATACTTTCCACGAACCCTAAAAGGTCTCCACTGCGCTGATGAGCCAGTTAGTGTGCGGGGTACTGTGCTTTCAATATCTAGCTTAGTGTGCATCTTTTTTGGGTATACCCATTTTGTATCCAATTGTATCCAATAATTGAGTGTTATGTAAGCAGTTTTTAATCGGTTAATATCGCTTTTAAAGTTCTTCCCTCTTGCCTAAAAATAGCTTCTCTAGGCGGTAGTAGCTGCCTTTTTCAGTTTTCGGAAGTAGCTGAATTAACCCGTTGGTAGATCTATGATACGTCAAATGTAGGAAGCTGATCAAGTTACACTGAAAAACCCTATTTTCAAGGCAAACTCTGTGCTATGGAATTAGTGCTAATTGACTACCTGATCATTATTGCTTTTTTTTTGGTGAGCCTTGGTATCGGACTGCGATTTAGAAAAGCGGCCGGCAAAGACCTGGCTAGCTTTTTCCTGGGCAGCCGTAATCTACCCTGGTACGTTGCCGGTATCTCCATGGTCGCTACTACTTTTGCTGCCGATACCCCGCTAGCGGTTACGGAATTAGTCGCCCAAAACGGTATTGCGGGCAATTGGCTTTGGTGGAATATGCTGGCCGGTGGAATGCTCACCACCTTCTTTTTCGCCCGGTACTGGCGCAGAGCAGGGGTTCTCACCGATATTGAATTGATTGAACTGAGGTATTCCGGTAAGGCAGCGTCTTTTTTACGAGGGTTTCGTGCCCTATACTTTGGAATCTTTATGAACGTGCTGGTCATAGGTTGGGTAAATATCGCCTTGATGTCACTTTTGCAGGTCTTTTTTAATATCCCGGAAACACAACTGCTGTGGTATGTGGGCGGGGCCATGCTTTTGGTAGTGGCATATTCGGCGTTATCAGGCCTGTTAGGCGTAGTTTTTACCGATGTGGTACAATTTGTAATTGCTATGACCGGCAGTATTATCTTGGCCGTTATTGTGGTCAACTCGGAAAGAATTGGAGGCATCGATGGCTTAAAAGAAAATTTACCGCAGGGTACGCTAAACTTCTTTCCGGGTATTGGCAATTCTGGTAGCTCAGGGGCTTTAGCCCTGGGAATCGGTAGTTTTCTGGCTTTTATCGGTGTACAATGGTGGGCCAGCTGGTACCCCGGTAACGAACCCGGTGGTGGGGGTTACATCGCGCAACGAATGATGAGCACAAGGTCTGAAAAAGATGCCATTTACGCTACTCTGTTTTTTCAAATCGCGCACTACTGCATCCGCCCGTGGCCCTGGATCATCGTGGCGCTTTGCGCCGTAGTGCTTTACCCCGACCTAAGCGCTGCCGATAGTAAATTAGGCTATGTGATGGCGATGAAAGAGTTTTTACCGGCAGGACTTAAGGGCCTTCTCCTGGTCGCCTTTTTTGCGGCCTACATGAGTACCATCTCCACCCAATTGAACTGGGGAACCAGTTATCTAATCAACGATTTTTACAAACGCTTCATTGACCGGAAGGCCGATCAGAAGAAACTAGTCAGCGCCTCCAGAATAGGTACTTTGGTGCTGATGGTAGTGGCGTTAGGAGCTACATCATTGATGGAAACAGTTTCCGGCGTTTGGGCTTTCCTCATTGAGTGCGGGGCAGGCCTGGGACTTGTGTTGATTCTCAGATGGTATTGGTGGCGCATCAACGCCTGGAGCGAAATTGTAGCCACCATCGTTCCTTTTATTGGGTATGGCCTTACGCGTTACGTTTTTTCTTTATATGACCCTTCCTGGAGTGTCGGGGTATTGCAGGACCCCAAAGGATTTTTCTTTACCGTAGGCTTCACCGTTTTAGCTTGGGTTATGGCTACCTACATAGGTAAGCCCACAGACAAAGTGCAACTACAGCGATTCTTTGACCTGATCAAACCGGACGGTAACTGGAGGCCGTTCCGTGAAGAATACAATAGTAAACGGCTTTTGAGCATCGTGTGGTGCTGGTTGAGTGCCATAATTCTAGCCTACTCACTGCTGTTTCTGACCGGAAGTCTCATCTTAAAACAGCTGAACAGCTCCTTAGCCTATGCGGCCATCAGCTTGATGGCTTTGATAATTCTTAAGTCAACAGCTAACAAAGTGAAAATATTTAGCGACTGAATCTACAGTGAGGGTCTTCATCTTTATTGCCGTCCTTACATTCTTTTAAGCACAGGAATATGCCTTATTCAAACAGTTGTTTCATGGTATTTATTTTGTAAGCGCGGCCAATCGGAAGGCGTTGCTTAGAGAGCATAACATGATTACCAACAATACCGTTAACCGCTTTGCTATTTACCAAATAGGAGTTATGTATACGGTAAAACCCATGATAAAGAAGTTCCTTCTCCATTTCTGAAATCGTTTTCCGCGCAATTTTCATTTTCCCATCCCGGGTGAAAATTTTCAGATAGTTCCCCCAGCTTTGCATGTATTGAATATCGTCAAGCGCCACTTTAAAAGTCGTTTTATTCTGTTTAACTAGCACGTATTGCCCATTTTGGCTGCTAACTAGACCATCTGTAGCCGATAGTGGCTTCTTGGATAGTTTTTCTAGTTCCAATTGCCCTTTGAGACGTTCCATCGCTTTAATGAAACGAGTAAGTCGTACCGGTTTATGTAAATAATCGACAACCTGATCATATTCAAAACCCTGAAGGGCAAAGTCAGTATGTGCAGTGGTGAATATAGTTTTTGGCGCTTTTTCCCTAAGCGTGTCCAATAGCTCCAAACCGGTTAAATCGGGCATTTGAATGTCTAAAATCAAGGCATC
>JBCCIX010000019.1:0-20728 GCA_039028075.1 Bacteroidota bacterium
GACGGAACAGCCGCACTAACCGGAATCCCAGAAAATCGTGATGTGGGTATCTCTAACGTCGTGCTCAACGTTGAAGATGCTTTAGGGGATAATACGAATCAAAACTTTACTATAGAAATTAGTAACACCAATGATCCTCCGGTATTCACAAGCGCACCAATTACCGGTGCTATTCAAGATGTATTGTATTCCTATGCGATAGTCACCTCTGATCCGGATCTAGGTGATTCTAGAACGATTACTCCCGTCACCGTACCGCTATGGCTTAATTTAACCGATAATGGAAATGGAACGGCTAGTTTATTTGGTACCCCTACCAATTCAAACTTAGGATCAAATGCAATTCAAATAAGAGTAACGGATGCGGCAGGTGCATCACTAGATCAGTCCTTTGTTATTAATGTGGACAACATAAATGACACGCCGTCATTTACGAGCGACCCAGTTACTAACGCCGTTGAAGATTTACCCTACATTTATAATATTAATACCTCTGATCCAGACCTGGGAGATACCCGAGAAATAACATTGCTCTCCGGACCAGATTGGATCAATCTGGAAGACTTTGGCGATGGATCGGGCCAATTAACGGGAACACCCCTGAACGGTGATGTGGGAAGTGCGACAATAGTCATTAATGTTGAAGATGCGTTAGGAGCTAACGTAAATCAGAATTTTACAATAGCCATTGATAACACTAATGATCCTCCTAAGTTTACTTCAAATCCTATTTCAATTGCGCTTCAGGACGTGTTGTATTCCTACAATGTTACTGCGGATGACGAAGATCTTGCAGATGAGATTATAGTTAAGGCCACCACCTTACCCGGCTGGTTAAATTTCAATGATAATGGCAGCGGTTCGGCTACCTTAGAAGGAACCCCAACTAATTCAGACCTTGGCTTAAATGATGTTACGTTAGTTGTTGAAGATGCAGCAGGTGCGGCGGTAGAACAGATATTTCAAATTAATGTTGATAACTCAAACGATCCTCCGTTTTTCACTAGCACTGCTCCTACCTCTGTAAATGAGGATAATGTGTATACTTATAATATAGTCACCGATGATCCTGATTTTGGAGATGTCGGCACTATAACTTCGTTATCTAAACCGGAGTGGCTCACTTTGATCGATAGTGGAGATGGGACAGGAACACTGTTGGGCACACCGGAAAATCAAGATGTAGGCACCGTAAGTGTGGTGTTAAATGTAGCCGACGGCATTGGAGCCAACGTGAATCAGAACTTTTCGATTACTGTACTGAATACAAATGACGCACCTTTGTTTACGAGTACTCCAAGAACGGGAGCCATTCAAGATATCTTTTATCAGTATAATATTGTAGCTGCAGATGACGATCAAGGTGATGAGATGACATTATCGGTGATTACCGCACCTAATTGGACGACCTTTATCGATAATGGGGGCGGCGTGGGAGTACTCCAAGGAACACCCACCAATGCAGACCTTGGTTCAAATACAGTGACGCTTAGAGTTACTGATCTATCTGGTGTCTCAATCGATCAGACTTTCGTGATAAACGTGGATAATTCAAACGATCCACCTTCATTTACGAGCACACCATTATTAAATATAGATGAAGATGATTTATATAGTTACAATATTACTACGGAAGACCCTGATGACGGTGATACAAGAATAATAACTGCTTTATCAAAGCCGAGCTGGTTAGTAATCTCTGACAATAGTGATGGAACCGCAAGTCTTACGGGGATACCTACAAATGATGATGTAGGTAATCATTCCGTTGTGTTAGAAGTTGAGGACGCGGTGGGTAGTACGGCAGGTCAAAGTTTCACGATAGCGGTTGTTAATGTCAATGACCCACCAAATTTTGAATCCTTACCTGCCTTAGGCGCTTTGCAAGATCAGTTGTATAATTATGATATCTTGACTTCTGACCCCGATGTCACTGATGTACTTAGCATTGAAGCCACCACCTTACCGGATTGGTTAGACTTTAATGATAATGGTGACGGAACCGCGATTATTTCCGGAACGCCCAGGAATGAAGATTTAGGTGATCATGATGTGGTTCTTAGAGTTACAGATAGGGCCGGAGCCGCCGTAGAACAGTTGTTTACAATTACCGCAGATAACACTAATGATCCACCCTCTTTTGTATCTACTCCGGTATTAGAAGTTAACGAAGATGCAAACTATCAATATCTTGTGGAGGTGACTGATCCTGATGCAGGAGATGTTATAACGTTAGATATACTGGCTCCTTCACCGGATTGGCTCAATTTTATTGATAATGGCACCGGTTCTGGCACGCTATCGGGTCTCCCTTCTAACGCCGAAGTAGGTCTTCATGAAGTTACCCTTCAGGCTACGGACGTAACCGGTCAGCGCACGCTGCAGTCTTTTGAAATTGAGGTCATAAATACCAATGATCCTCCCGCGATAACCAGTTTGCCACCTACTTCTGTCGACGAAGATTCAAATTATATATACAATCTAATCGTTGCAGATGACGATATTGTATTTGGAGACATGGTGTCTTTTGACTTTTTGGGTTCACTGCCAATGTGGCTAATGTTTGATCCTTTAACTACAACGCTCAGCGGTACACCTTTAAATGATAATGTCGGTTCTTATGACATCGTAATTAGAGTGAGTGATAATGTAGGAGCTTTCGTGGATCAGAACTTTACTTTAGTAGTAAATAATACGAATGATGAGCCATTCTTTATCAGTGTTCCTGTTGCCACGGTCAAAGAGGATGAAAGATATGAATATCAAATAGAAGCTGCTGATGTAGATGTTGGAGAGCAATTAAGTATAAGTGCTGTTTCTATTCCTTCCTGGCTGCTACTTGAAGATGTAGGTGATGGAACAGCCCTACTGTCAGGAACACCGTTAAATGAAGATGTGGGAAATATTGAAATTGAGATCCAGGTAAGCGATGGGGTCTCAGACGTTGCTCAAACGTTCAATATTGAAGTAGTTAATGTTAACGACCCTCCCTTTTTTGTGAGTATGCCTCCCACCAAAGTCGAATTGGGCGCTCAGTATCAATATACCATTGTTGGCGAAGACGTAGATCAGGATGACGTGCTAACGATATCGGCAAGTGATTTACCAAGTTATTTATCTTTCACGGATCTCGGAAATGGGAAAGCCGTTGTAGAAGGAGAGGTAACGGACTTGGTATTTAACGATAACCTGATTAGAGTAGAAGCTCGTGATCTTACCGGAGAAGTAGCTAGCCAAGAGTTCTTACTTGAGGTAAATACACTGCCAGTACTTACGGCAGCTGAGATAAACCTGGTAGAGGACGAGAATTACAACTTTTCCACTGAGTTTATGATGAATTTTAGTGATCAGGATAGCGATCAGCTACAGAAGATAGTGGTTAATCAAATTCCGGTAAATGGTAATCTGTTTAAAGGTTCTGTTCTCGTAACGGACAACGATACCATTGAATTTATTGACCAAATGCCAGCAGATCTTGTTTATATTCCCAATTCCGATTTTAATGGCTCCGATGCATTTGCATGGAATGGTTTTGACGGTACCTCCTGGTCTTTAACTAACGCCGTTTTTTCCCTTACGGTAGAAAGCGTTAATGATTTACCGCAACTAACCACAAATGGAGCTCTTCAGCCACTGTCCTATAGACTAGGTGATCCAGCCATCAACGTAGTGAATTCAGTTGATAACCTCAGAATTGTAGACGTAGATTCCCGGCTAATGTCTCGAGCAGAGATACGGATTACTGATAATGCATCTCCCGGTGACCGTATTTTTCTCAATGAGCAATATCAGAACGATAATATTGATGTCAGTTACGATGTAGAAAGTGCGACGTTACTTATTGTTGGTGAAGATCTTGTAAATGAATATGAAACCATATTGTCGAACGTCTTATTTTCTAGTCCAATAGATAACGAGGCAACGGTTTTGACTAAGCAGATTTCTCTTGCGGTAAATGATAGTTTAAGTTCAAGTAATGTTTTGATCAGAGATATCGTTATTGAGGAGATATTTCCAGAACTAGACATCGTAAACTCATTTACACCAAATGGCGATGGAGTGAACGATACTTGGGACATATTAAATCTTCAGTTTTATGCCAAGATTCGAATAGAGATATTTGAATCGGGCGGTGCCAGGGTTTTTAGCTGTTCATCAAGTGATTGCCAATGGGATGGTTTTTCCAATGGCAAAGAACTTCCTGCCGGATCATATCTTTATTTGATTGATTTGGATGATGGTAGGCGGGAGTATAATGGTGTAGTAAATATCCTGAGATGATTAGATATAGACTGACTATACTGCTGGCTGTTTTTGTCAGTACGAACGTACTTGGCCAGACCTCTGATTTAAGCCAGTTTTTTCTGATTTTGCCCAAAGCTCATCCTGCTTTAGCTGGTGTTGATGACTTTTTTCAAATCAATATGAGTTACAGCCAACCTTTAAATAATGTTACGAGTACTTCTGGAAGTTATGCATTAAGTATGTTTAAGGCGTTAGGGAATAATGACGCGCTTGGTGGTGTTCAGCGTGGATCACGAGTTAGCAATCCAAAGCTTATTCAGCAATATGGACGTTTGCCTTCGATTAGAAGAAGACACGGCGTTGGTTTCTTAGCGGAAAACACTCAATTGGGACCTCAGGAAGAGTTGGATATTCGAGCGTATTATTCCTACCACATTCCCATATCTAAGAGAACAAGTTTGAGTCTGGGTACTAGTGCGGGCATATACCAAAATCAAGTTGATTTTAGTTCTTTTCAAGTAAGAAACCCTTCAGATGATATATTTTATCAGAATTTAATTCAGTCAGAGGGAAATCAGATCCATGCTTTATTAGATTTAGGGGTTTCTATTTATTCTCAGAAGTTTTATCTGAGTATAAGCGGTCGTTCTTTGATAGATGAGGCTTTAGGTGGCAATGAGTTTCTTTCAAATTTCAGTCGCGAGCAAAGTATTAATGGATTAATTGGTTACAAGATCAGATTATCCTCCAACATCAGGCTGCATATGAATGGTGCTATTGAGTATTCAGAGCTTTACAACGAGGACTATTTTGGTGCGATCAGAGTTTTGATTCATGAGATTATTTATTTAGGAGGTGCCTATGACCACGATTCTAAATGGTCGGTTTTGGCGGGTTTTAACGTTTCAAAAAAAATGTATCTATCTTATGCCTATGATCGACATACAGATTTTTTGAATGAATTTTCTGATGGCAGTCATCATCTTACTTTAAGCCTCGCTTTGTCTAATTTTTATTTTAACCAACCGTACGCATGGTAAAAAAAGGCTTATGGGTATTTCTATGCATGACGTTTTCATTTGGAAGTGAAGCACAATCTCCCATAAGGTTTGGTGAAGTAGAGAAAATGCCGATTAGTATTAATACTGTCGCCGAAGAGCTTAGACCTTTATCTAATCCAAATAATAAAGATTATCTTTTTTTCACCCGGGTTTTTAGTCCGCTGAATAAAGGAGGTAAATTTGGTGGGGGAGATGTATGGTACGTAGATTTTTCAGATTCATTGCTTATAGCTAAATCTAACTTACCTTGGAATACTGATCAAAACGATGAACTTATTGGTATTAATGAAGCTGGTGATACCTACTATTTAAGAGATCCCATATCTCCGCATAAAGGATTTCTTTTTACGCGAGAAGTAGATGGCAAATTTTTAGAACCTGAAAAGATTCAAGTAAGAGGTTTGTCAAAAAAAGGTTTTATGGGATTTTACATGCACCCTTCTTACGAAATACTCTTAATATCCATGGAAGCAAAAGGTAGTCTTGGGAGTCAAGATCTCTACGTAAGTGTCAAAGATGTCTTTGGCAAATGGGGAGAGCCTATCCACTTAGGAAACACAGTCAATACCCCAGGTTTTGAAATTTCTCCTTTTCTATCAGATGACGGCTTAAAATTGTTTTTTGCTAGTAACGGTCACAACGGGTTCGGTGACGCAGATATTTATATGAGTGAACGACAATATGGTGTGTGGGATGTCTGGTCGAAACCGGTGAACCTTGGTCCTAAGATCAACTCTACCAAGTTTGATGCGTACTTTAGCATAAGAAAGGATTCAGTTTGTTTTTTTTCTAGTAATAGGATGGAAGACAATTCACAACTTTATCAAAGTAAGATTTTACCGCCTGAAAAGTTTTCAAGCGGTGTAGTTATCCAAAATTTAATTGCAGAAACTCGGGATCTTCTTGATGATATTAGTAATCCTGAATCAATTAATAAGTATAATTATGTAAAATTCAATAGTGAAAGCGACACTTTAAGCTATGCCAGCATCGATTTATTAGATATCTGGATAGAGTCGTTAAAAAGTATTCAAGTAGATTCTCCTATCTATTTGACTTTTGATAGCTCAATTGAATTAGGATATGAAAAGAAGTTACTTTTTAGTAAAAGGCTGAATAAAGTATTTCAATACCTGATTAACGAAGGTGTGGGTGAAGAAATGTTAGTTATTGAAAGAACGGGCAGACGTTTAAATTTAGATCAAGAAGGGATGGATACGGTAATCCTATTACTTTTATAGTTCAAAATGGATCTTATCTACATATTCAATATTTTCAAAAAGCGCATATGGGTGCTTCTATCGATTCCAATCGCGATTGGAGTATTGACTTATTTTCTTACCGATCAATTACCTCCAAAATATAAGTCCACGGCTCAGCTCGCCACGGGATTTACGACAAATGACAAAATTCAGGTCGTTGAGGAAAGATTAAATTTGAGAGAGGCTTCAGTGAAATTTAGTAATCTTATTGAAACCATCAATTCTGAATTAGTTCTTAGTCTTCTGTCTTATAAACTATTAATTCATGATTTAGAGAGTGATTCGGCCTTTAGAAATGCTCCGCAAGATGGATTTTTATATACTTTGGACCCCTATGAATTAGATGAATCGTTAAAAGTGGTTAAAGAACGATACAAATCACTTGAACCACTATCACCTTACGAAGAGGCGGATGCCAAAATACTAAACCTGCTTACCGATAGAAATTACTCCGGATGGCAGTTAAAAGATGATATTCGTGTATTTAGGGTAAGAGATACTGATTTTGTTAAGATCCAATTCATATCTGAAAATCCCTTTCTATCGGCATTTGTGGTGAATACGCTAGGGGAAGAATATATTAGATACGAGAACTCCCTTAGGAGTGATTTCTCTGGTGAATCTGTCCAGTTTTTTGCTAAGCAAATGAATGACAAAAAGGGAATCAGAGACGAAAAAAGACAGATTTATGATGATTTTCTCAGACGAAATGGATTGTTAACCTCCGATGATGAATCTGGTGCGAGACTAAATCAGGTTAATGAGTATGAGCTGCTCGAGCAAGAAGCGAGATCTGAGGTTCAACGACTTACCCTGTCACTTGATGATGTTAATTTACGAATAGCCAATTACGCGCAGTCTGGGGACAGATCGGCCATTAATCGGAAGATTGTGCAGATTCGAGAAAAAATCAATGAACTTACCAGAATTTACCGCGAATCAGGTAGCAGTGATTCCACCATGGCTAATGCCATCAGTGACTTAAGGCTTGAATTGCAAAAGCAAATTGATCGTCTTGAGTCAAGCAATGGTGTTGAAACGGCAACCAGGTCACTGCAGGATTTAAAAGATGAGCGTTCGGATCTTAATTTGGAATTAAGAATAGCCAATCAAAATTTGAGTTCAATACAGTCGAATTTAAGACGCCTCCGGTCTAATGTAGCCGGTTATGCGGCTAATGAGGCCAATCTACAGTCCTTGAAAAGAGATTTAGATAAGGCTATTGATGATTTTAATGCTGCTGAAGAACGCTACAACAAAGAATTAGATAAATCAAAGATCTCTGAAACCTCTGTTCGAATGGTGATTGAAGGACAACCCAATGGGTCTCCTGAATCGTCTAAACGACTCTTGATCGTACTAATGTCCGCAGTGGCCAGCTTTGCCTTTTGTTCCTTCGTAATGTTGGCGATCGAATTTCTTGACATGAGGATGCGAACTCCTGATCAATTTAAGAAGATGACCGGGCTTGAACTAGCCGGTGTAATACCTAATGTTCCTGCGGCCAAACTGGATTTAGTAACCCTGTTTAATTCCAAAAACCAGAAGGGAGATAAGGACACCTTTAGGCACTTTTTGAGGAAATTGCGGTACGAATTAGAGAAAGATGCGTCCCAGGTTTATCTTTTCACCAGCAATAAACAGCTTGAAGGAAAATCGTTTATCGTCATGTGCTTAGCATTTACACTCAGTTTATTGAAGAAAAAGGTATTGATAATTGATACTAATTTCAAAAATAACTCACTCACAAGGGCCTTAATGCCAAATATGGGTCAGAAGAGAATAGAAAATCATCAATTTCTTCTTTCTAGTGGTGAAGAGATGGAAGTTGATGATGAAGTTGAGGAGGAAAAATTTGCCAATAGTATTGTTTCGGGAACCGCCCACAAGCAGATTTACATCATTGGCAATACAGGTGATCAAGCCTCACCCTCAGAAATATTTGCCGGGCGGGACTTTAGAAGTATGATTCATGAATTGAAAGGTCACTATGACTATATATTTATGGAAGGTCCGGCATTAAATGACTTTTCTGACACGCAAGAGTTAGTGGATTATGCGGAGAAAATTATTCCTCTTTTCTCTTCTGATTCCATGATAAAAGCTATCGATAGGGAGTCTATTTCATATTTAAAGGCGTTAAATGGTCAATTGATGGGTGCTATTTTAAATAAGGTGGAATTAGATAATATTAAAATTTAGGTGTTGCAAAAAGCAGTTAAGTACCTGGTTTTAGTGGTAGTGGCGTTAGTTTACATTGTCATATTTTATTCTACCCTCTTTGGCTAGCGCATGAGCCTGACAAGGTCTTTACAAAAACAGTTTACAAGTAGACCTTACCTCTTTTTAGGGGCCTGCTTAGTTTTATTCATTATATCCTTCTTGACACCAAATTTGGGGGTCCTACTTTGGGCCGGTCTGGTCATGATTGTGATTGTAGCCAGCATAGTATTTACCACGTTCACAGATTATCGCTATGCGTTGATCATTCTCTTAGCCTATGGCTATTTTCTGTTTTTTATAGGTAATATTCTCAATATCAACGTCCCGGTAGGAGTACCTTTTGATCTCTTACTTTTCACTATATTCCTTGCCGTTTTAATCAAAAATAATTTTTCCACCAGCATTCCCCGCTTAGAAACTAATCCGTACAAAACGCCGCTAGGTATTATACTCTTAATATGGGCTGGATTTGACTTTTTGACCATATTTAATCCCCTGACGTATGGTCTTTATCTTGGTGTTCCTCCGATTAGAGTGACACTAACTTTTGTCCTTGGTTTTTACATATTTTACCAAGCCTCTACTAGCTACAGCTTTATTAAGCTCTTCATCATTGCATTTTTAGCATTATCTATTCTCGGAGGACTCTACGGATTGAAACAAGAGTTTATAGGATTAGCTGATTGGGAATGGAAATGGCTAACCTCTGATCCGAGAAGATATTCGCTATTTTATCAGTGGGGCCGCATTCGGAAGTGGTCGTTCTTTTCTGACGTAAGTACATTTGGTATATTAATGTCGTTTTCAGCCATTTCATGTTTTATTTTGATGCTGGGACCATTCAAGCGTGTCTATAGAATTACTGCCCTAGTCGGAGGAGTAGTGATGTCCCTGGCAATGTCGTATTCAGGTACTCGAACGGCTGTAGCAATGATACCCTTGGGTTTAGCTATTTACTTTATGCTTAACATGACGAATAGAATTACCATTGGAATCGCTATTGGAACTTTAGTGGTATTCTTAGCTGTTATGTACGGTCCATTTTATGGCCCTACTTTCACGCGAATTAGATCTACATTTAATTCTGATGATCCCTCTTTGGACTTTAGAGGTTACAAACGTAAAAAACTTCAAGAGTATGTTATGAGTCATCCTTTAGGCGGAGGTCTTGGTACAGCTAATGAGACTGCAGGCCGATTGAGCTCGACCTACGATCCTGATAATGGATATTTAAGAACAGCTTTAGATAAGGGTTTTCCCGGGTTGCTGCTTCAGTTTTTATTTTTCTTCACTATTTTATTTACAGCTATCGAGGCTTATTTCAGTTGTAAAAATCAAAAAATAAAATTCATTTATGCCAGTTTTATAGGTTCATTCTTCGCTATTTCGGTTGCTCAGTTCTTTCAGGATGCCATAGAGCAGAAACCGACCTACTACATTATCACGGCATATTTAGCATTTATCGTACGTTTAAAAGATTATGATTCATAATTAAAATCACTTGAAATGAAGAGTACAATTTACATTATCTCATTCTTTGTTATGGTTTGTTTGTCTCACACTGTGGACGCTCAAACTACGGACTATCAAAAAGTAATTCTTCCTCCATCAGCACAAAATGTTAGAATTGAGGAAAGACTAGTCCAGTTAGCCTGGAGAAATAACCCTGAAGCTAAAAGTGCCAGAGATGAAAGCGAAATAGCCGAATATTCACTAAAGGCAGCGAAATGGTCATGGCTAGATAATTTATCGGCCACGGGGAACCTTAACGAGATTACGTTAGATCAAGATAACGAAAGAAGTGAGTTTTTTCCAAGATACAATTTTTCAATTAATCTGAGTTTAGGACTTTTTGCAAGTGCTCCGCGCGACGTAAAAACTGCAAAAAAGCAAAAGGAAATCGCTGAAAATGAAGTTAATCGTGCGAAGTTAAGAATAAGGGCGGAGGTCTTGAGTAGTTATGAAAGATATAAAATGGTAAAAGAGATCTTTGAAATACAGTCTTTAGCTACGGAGGATATCTATTCGAATTTTCAGTTGACTGAAGAGAGATTTAAAAATGGCGAAGAGACTCTGAATAACTACAATAAGGTCCTCGAAAGATATAATAGTCAAAAAATCACTGAGCTAAGATCTAAGTATGATCTTGACCTTGCCACAATACAACTCGAAGAACTGATAGGTCTTCCACTGGATGAAGTGCTCTAACTTTAAGCCGTTAAGCGAGCTTTTTTAGTATGACCAATAAGATTGGGGCTTATTGGCTAAAATCAGGTTTTTTTGCTCTGCTTGGAAGATCGAGTAATACGCTTTTTGCTTTCATCGCGTTTTTAATACTTGTAAAAACACTCGACCCGTCAGAGCTAGGCGTTTGGTCGCTATATGTTTCAGTATGTTCCTTTTTGGAATTGTGGAAGTCTGGTTTTGTGGGTAATCCATTGATTCGTTTTGCCTCCGGAGAGGTGGGTCGTAAGTACTCGGAAATAATTACCTCTAGCCTGATACTAAATACTTCAATTAGTGTAATTCAAATCTTAGTCTTATTTGCATTAGCTCCGTTCTTGAGTGTAGTTTGGGAAAGCCAAGCGCTGATCGAACTTTTTTACGTATATATGGTGTCCTCTTTGTTCTTAATACTTCAATCACACTTCACTTATTTACAACAAGCCAATTTTACATTTGTAGGAGGTTTTTGGTCAAATCTTGCGCGACAACTTTGTTTTTTTGGCTTCTTGGCGGCTAGTTACCTTTTTAATTATGAATACTCTTTATTTGAACTAGCCATTTCCCAGTCGGCCGGTGCTGTGATGTCTACTTTTATTGCTTATTTATTTGGGAAGGAATTCAATAAAGTTTCTACGTTTTGGAGTAAAGACATGATCTTTAAACTCCTGAATTTTGGAAAATTTACATTTGGAACTAATTTAGGTTCAACCATTCTGAGAAACATCGACTCCTGGATGCTAGGGTATTTGATATCCACCGCTGCCGTGGGTATTTATAATCCCGCATTACGACTTTCTAATTTATTTGAACTTCCGACAGCTACTTTAACATCAGTTTCATTCCCAAAGCTTGTTCAGAGAATTAAAAGCGAAGGGGCATCTGCTGCTAAATATTTATATGAGAAATCAATGGGTTTAATTATGGCGGTGATAATACCAGTAGTTTTGGTTACAATTATTTTTGCCGAAGAAATAATTTTAATTATCGCTGGATCGGAATACGTGGAAACCATCGATATATTAAGAATTACAATGCTGTACGGATTAATTATACCATTTAATCGTCAGGTCGGAATCACCTTGGATGCCCTAGGAAAGCCTAAGGTTACGTTCTTGTTTGTTATAAGGAATGCGCTTATAAACATGGTGTTAAATTATTTTTTTATTCAGTTTTTGGGAATTATCGGTGCGGCTTTGGCTACGCTAACAACATTTATCTTCGTACTCATTTATAACCAGATCTATATTAACAATTTAATAGGTGTTAAGATCTTAAGGGTTTTCGAATATATGTTTGAATTCTATGTGCTGGGTTTTAACACCGCTAAATCTGTCCTAAGTGGGAAGCAGAAGACCTGATATTGTAATTTTTGCGCTGGCAGCATGGGATGGTAACTATTCCAGTACATCTTTCTCAATAGCTAAAGAACTGAGTAAGGCTTCAAGGGTCTGTTATATTGATAATCCTACTACGATTAAGGATGTATTCTCATATAGAAAACGAAACATTGGAAAGCGTATTCACATGTTTTTCAAGACTAAAAACTATGAGACTGTTAATAGTAATTTGACCATTATTTATCCACCATTAGTTTTACCGATCAATTTCTTAAGTGCCGGATCGATTTACTCTAAATTGAGCCGTTTTAATAGTCATTTGGTATTCAAATCGGTCAAAAGAGTCTTGAATAAAATGTCAGTCAATGACTACATATTTGTTAATTCCTTCAATCCGTTTTATGATCATACAAAAATGTTGTCCCCCAAACTTTTTATTTACCACACGGTAGATGACATAACTAAATCTCCCTACATTAAAAAACACGGAGGTAGACTTGAAAAGGAGATGGTTGAGACCGCAAATGTGGTGATGACCACTTCCATTCGTCTCAAGGAGAAATATGATGACTACAGTAAAAGCGTATATTATTTACCTAATGCAGCGGAGTTTGAAGTTTTTAGTATACGGCCTAAAAAGCGACCCTTAGAATATAAAAGCATTGAGGGTGAAATCATTATTTTCACCGGACACTTAGATTGGAGATCAGATATAAATATTCTATTGAATATTGCCAATTCTCAGAAAGACCGAACATTAGTTTGTATTGGACCGGTATCCCTCAAAGACAATGTTTTATCCGATCTTAAAAAGTACAAAAACGTTGTTTTTATACCTCCAAAACCGATTGAGGAACTACCCAAGTATTTATATTATGCTCATTGCGCAATTATTCCATTCAAAAAAAATGAGCTCACAGAATCTATTTATCCGCTAAAAGTGAATGAGTATTTAGCAACAGGTATTCCTGTGGTTGCCACAAATTTTTCCAAAGATATCCGTCAATTTGACTCGGTAATTTCCATAGCGAAAAAAGCTGACCGTTTTTTAGACCTGATTGAAAACGAAATTTTGGAAGATAGTGATGAAAAAAGGAGTGAAAGAAGACAGGTAGCATCTCAAAATACCTGGGTTTTTAGAATTAAGGAATTTTGGAGGATACTTGATCATAAAATCAGCTAAAGTCTCTTTTTAGTGCAGATAGTAATTCTAGTAAGGTATTTTTCTTACTCTCAAAGATACTTTCTTCGCTTAAATACTGCGGGGCTCCTTTAAGTTTTTCTATCTGACTTTTCACTTTATTCAATACGAGTATCTTCTGTCCTTGTTCTAGTACTTTTATAAATGGTGATAGGGTAGATTTTTTGAAGGGGTAATTAAGTCTTTCTTTAAATACTTTTCTAGAAAAGCTTGTATTCCCGTAGAGTGAATTGATCTTATTGGGCTTATAAGTTAAATTAAGGCTGGAGGTCCAATCTTTCCATTTAAAAGAATTAATTCCTTCATACGACTTTACGGGAATCCAGGGTATACGATAAGCATCTGCTACAATTGCCGCATGAAGCGCTTCGGATAACAGGACTTCTGATTTCAAAATTTGAGCAACAACCTTGGGCACATCCATTCTGGGGTCAATGAAATTTATATCCAATTCTTCACAAAGACTCTTCCAATCGTACTTCATACTACTTTCCCAGTGAGGTATGTAACTGAACTTATAGAGTTTTTTTGTTTGATTATTTTTAATGACATCCGGTAATAATATGGCCCCATCCGTCACTGCTAGTGAACGGTCAAGTCTCAACTCGTCGCATGTCAATGGACCTCTTACACACCTAATATCGTAGGATTCATCAATTTTTGGTACTTTTCCATATGCATATCCGCTACTAAAAACAATCTTTTTTGGGGCGTTAGTCAACGACTCGAAACCTAAGATTGAACCAATGCCAACAAGATCAACAGAGTCGGTCTCTTTTGAGAGCAATTCAGGTATAAAATGATTGAAAATTAAGGGATTGAGGGCATCTCCAAAGTTTTTGGAAAGATGATACCTAAGCTTCATTTAGTTGCCATATATTACGATGTGAATATAACTAAAGGTCACTTCTTATACTGAATTAATATTAATAATTTTAGCCTTGAATGAGTAGGCATGAGCGTATTTAAGAATCCAGATTGGACCAATCGCAAATTATACAGGAAAACAAGTCTTGAACAAATAGATGCTGATACCTTAGATCAATTAGCTCAACGGTTAAAGAAGTTTAGGCATGAGACCTCTTCGGATGTTTGTACCTCTATATGTATTGCCGCTTGGAATGAAGAACTAAACATAATTAAATGCTTGGATTCGCTTTCCAGAAATATAGTGGATTGCAAAGTCGAGATTATCGTTGTCAATAACAATTCTTCTGATCGTACGCAGCAGGTCTTGGATCGTTTAGGGGTACAGTCCTACTTCCAACCTATTCAAGGTTGTGGTGTTTCCCGTCAGCTGGCTCAAGTAAAGGCGAAGGGTAAGTACATATTATCCGCTGATGCAGATTGCCTTTATCCAAAAAAATGGGTATCAACAATGACAAGTGCTTTAAAAAGAAAAAATACGGTAGCGGTGTACAGCAAACATTCATTTTTAGGTGATCGAGAAGTACCCAGGTGGAAATACTATCTTTATGAACTTGGTAAATTCTTAATTACTGAACTGAGAGATTTTAGGAGACCCTATCTAAATGCCTACGGTATGAGTATGGGCTATATCAAGGAATTAGGTTTAAAAGAGGGTTACGTTACTCGTAACATAAGAGGAGAAGATGGCCGTCTTTGTTTTGATTTAATGAAATACGGTAATGTTCAATTGGTTAGAAGCAGTAATGCACGTACATGGACGAGTGATAGAAATTTGGAAAAAGATGGCAGTTTGTCTGAATCCATTTACAAACGTATTCTACGAGAAATACTTAGAGTAAGTAATTACTTCACAAAACCTGAATGGCACGATACCAAAACTTCTGAAAATACAGAAATGTCTAAGGAAGATTACAAAAAGTCCATTAAACAAAGGTTTACCTTTAAAAAATGAATTATAGAATTTACGTTCATCCTTAAATCGCGATTCAGATGCAATTATTTAGTAACCTAAGAGGGATAACTGCTGATTTTACGCAGAAAGTTCTATTGGCAAGCCGATTCTACAGTTGTAATTTGAAGGCATCAAACGTCCTACTCCAAAAACCAAAGAGTGTAAAGGTGTTCATATCAGTTTACCATAGAACCTGGAAGGAAGGACTCTATGCCGTGGAGTACTTTGATTCATTATCAGATCTATTCGCTCTTTTTTTGGAAAACCTCAGGAATATTTTAGAGGTAGACGAACGGCGTTATAAAATTGCGAAGGTGTATGGGAGCTGTCTATAAAGTTTTCTATTTGAACCAGAAGAACGGTCTTTGATGCCACTGAGGTATAGATCTATTAATTATAAAGCTATTCATACAAATAAGACCAACAATTTTGCATATGAGTAAATCGAGTGTATCTAAAAAGATTAATAAAATTATTCCTTCACTTTTAGAGCGCAAAATACGTTTTTTACGCGATCGACATTTTAGGGCTTACAATAATCAAAAGCTTCCAAAAGAGATGTATGACATAAGTGCTAATCACCACAGCATCTCGTTTTGTACCACTTGCATGAATAGATTATTTCATCTTAAGCATACCTATTTGCAAAATATTCTCGACAATTTGGATTACGGCAAAGTCGAATTTGTACTAATTAATTACAACTCCCAGGATAAATTGGATGAGTGGGTTAAAGAAAAATTATCAAAATACATTGATAGTGGGCTATTGAACTATTATAAAACCCTTCAACCGAGTGTATTCCACGCTTCAATCGCTAAAAATCTGGCACACAGACTGGCTAATGGCGAGGTGCTTTGTAATCTTGATGGGGATAACTATACCGGAAAGGACTTCGCCTATTATATAAATTATCTTTTGAATAAGAATGAAGTTAACTCCTTATTGCATTTTAGGAAAGAGCCATATTGGGGTACTGAGGGTAGAATTGTTTTACGTTCAGATGATTTTCATCGTCTCGGAGGGTATGATGAAGAACTCTTACCCATTGGACATGAAGACCACGACCTTCTAAACAGGGCTCGTGCTAGTGGCATAAAATATATTAATGTTACAGTAGAGAATTTCCTAAAGTATTTAAGTAATACGACGAAAGAGAAAGCCGAGAATTGTACAGAGGAGGGAAAAGATTATTACGAGTTAGAGCAGGCCAATAAGAAAAGATCTGACCATAACATTGCTAATGGAATGCTTGTTGCAAATCAAAGTGAAGGTTTTAATAAAATAGAGGTTTTCCATAATTTCTCATCTGAAAAGATAACCATAAATTAAAGTATGTTTAATGACGTATCACTTTTAATAACTCACTATAACAGAAGCGAATCCTTACGATATCTCCTGAAAGCAGTCGATGACTTGAAGTTGCAGTTCGGACAAATAGTGATTTCAGATGACTGTAGCAGTATAGATCATTTGAAGACGATAAAAAGCCTTGCCGAGCGCTATAATGCAGTGCTGGTGACAACAGAAAAAAACGGGGGCTTGGGTGATAATATCAATAAGGGACAGGATAAGGTTACCTTACCTTACACGCTATATATTCAAGAGGATTTTAGACCGAAGAAGTCATTTATTGAGCCCTTACAAGATGCATTGGATTTTATGCAAGCTGATAGCGATCTTGACTTGGTTCGTTTCTACGCTTACAAGCCTTACCCTTATTTGAAACCCTACGGTAAAGGTTTTTCGAAGATGATATTTGATCTCAAGTTGAAGGGTTATGGAAAATTTTATGCCTACAGCGACCATCCTCACCTTAGAAGATCATCTTTTCCACAAAAGTTTGGTAAATACAAGCTTGGGCATAATCCAGAGCAAACCGAATACCGCATGATGATGTCTTATCTTCAAAACAACGGTCAAGGATTATTTTATGATAATTTTAAATCGTTATTTGAACATATGAATTCTAGCGATGAACCTAGTACGATGAAAAGAAACTCTATTCGAAGAGGAAACAATCCAGTAGTAGTTCAAATAAGGCACTTATACCGACATTTAAAATTTAATGCTAACTACGTCTTTAGCAAGTACTGACTTCCTTCAAGGTAATACAATTATTGGTTTAATTCAAACGCACCAATATCGTATCCACTGCCATTGGGCCTTTTATTATTGAGGAGGTCGAAATCTATGCCATCGGGTATATCTGAAATACCTTGATCAACTACCGCAGCTCCGGGTGTCAGTGAAAAGTCATTAGCATCTATATTTGAAAAGCCTACTTGACTTATATCTAGCGTAAAGTAATTGCCGTTAATATCTACATTTGGATTTGCCGCATTCACATATGAATCAACGCCAGTGCGAGAAGAGGGATCATTCTCATATACCTGATAGTTCCCTGGATTAACGATTAGGTTGTTTAGAATGCGGTTTAGTTCGAGGTCTCCTGCATTAATGTTAATGCCATCACTTCCTGGGTTGATGATCGTGTTATGAATAAAACTAAAACCGCTACCAGGAGAAAATCGAGTATCGCAAAATATGCCATTTTTGCCGGGATTAACAATGACATTATTAAAAACAACATTATCGCCATAGCCCAACACGATGATGCCTGTACCTGGTCCGTTAATTACAACATTATTGTAACAGAGTCCGCCTGAGCCTTCACCTATTTGAATACCATTATTTTGGGCACCCTTGTTTTCAAGTCCATAGTTAAGCACTCTATTATCAAAAACCCGTGCACCACTTATGGCTGCACCTACTTGTATTGCCTCCCAACCGGTATCTTCAACTCGGTTATTGTAAACATCTAGGTTCTCAATGTCATGTGGCAATCTCATACCACAACTTAAATTTCTTCCATTGGCGTAAAATGAGTTTCCTATATACAAACCTTCACCACCGGTATTGTGAACATAATTATGATGAAAACTTATATCACGCATAGTGAAATTTCCTCTGATGGTAGCGTCGTCGCACGTGGGGTCGGTTTTGGCCATAATCCCTGCAAATCCTACGTTGAACACCTCAATATGATCAATCTCAAAATTACTACTTAGATAATCCATTTGTAAGCCCAAATTTTTAGCTCCGGATAGACTGATACCGTATAACTCATCAGAATCGCCGGTACCTGTAATTCTGAAAAATTGGCTATTCACGGTCTTCATCACATAAGTTCTCCCTGGCATTTCAACCACTGCTTTGCCACCACAATTAACAACTATCACCGGAGAGGCCGCCGAACCTCTGACATTTCTCAATTCGATAGGTCGTTCGTACGTAAGGGAAGCATCTAAACAAATAATATCCCCAGGTTCAACTCCCAATTCTTCTGCATCAAATCCAAAATCCGTTGCTGAGATAAAAAAATCACACATAGAACAGTCCGTAGGCTCGCAGCTTCCATCATTAACCTCAGCTTCAGGGTCGAAATTAGAGGAAAGCGGGTTGTTACATCCGGGCTTGCCTGTACCTTCAAATAATAGCGGAACTGGTTCAAGTTCATTTTTTGAACAACCTAGCAGTATTAAAATAACATAACCCACAAATAAATACTTCATCATTTCCTGCGTTATATGTTTGTACTTTCTCAAGATAAAACTAACTGTTTTTCCACAATTCTAGAGAACGTCCAAGAATCTTTTCGCAGTCCATAATATCAGATCGGTAAAAATCCATAAGTTTCTCTTTGGTGTGTGGTTCTATAGTTAGCCGTTTTAAATTCTTTTGTTGAATTCTTCTTGAGAGTCTATCCCTTTGTTTTTTGTTAAGTAACCTCCTCACTAGTGGTTTTACTATACGAAGTGAGTCACTACCCTCAAAAAGTACCTGATGAATTTTTTTAGATCTTGGAATACCTGACATGTTATACTTTTGACTTGTATCTATAGAAATATCATTTTCAACTCCTAAGAAGTCAAACAAGTCCGCTAATACCTCCTTAGTATTCTTTGAAAGTTCCTCTGTCAGTATGACTTTTACGTTAGAAAACGAATTAAGAAAGGCGGTAAGTCCCTTAGCATATAGACCAACAGCTTTATAATGATAAATTAATTCGAAGTTGTTATTGATGCGATCGTTTTCTTTTTCCAAACCTTTGTCAAATGAAAGATGTTCTCTTTCATCTCTTCGCAAATGCTGATAGGCCGAAAAAGCGCGTTTGACAGGATCTCGTAAGACCACAATTATTTTAGGGTCCCCAAAATACTGTTGAATAAAGGGTATGGTCTTTTGATGAAAGTAAAATGTATCTGCGCTACTCTCTCCAATTACTTTTTCATCAGATACACCCTCAAAAAGATTTAAATACTCCTCTTCGTTTTTTATATACCAAGCTTCTACTTTATCGTCTTTGGGCCCTCCTAAGGGCAAATCACAAACCTGACTTGAAATAAAGCGTGGCTCTTTTGCAGGACTCATAAATATTTTGGGATGCTGCTCTAAATATTGGTGCAGCGAAGAAGTTCCACTTTTTGCTACACCGACCACCAGGAGGTTAGGTTTAAGCCTTTGTTTGCTCATCTGTTACTCAGTATTTAGTTCACGCAAGGTGACACTATATTCAAATCAATTTCATAAAGATTACCGCCAAATACGCCTTCTGTTCTTTCGTCAGATATAAATAGCTTTTTCGTGTCATTTATGAAACAAATCGCTTCTTTTTGACTAAAGTGATTCAACTCAATTACGCGAGGTTGCCCGGGAAAAATGTTGTCGATAGTTATACAATCGTAAACGAAGAGTTTGTTATGTGATAAAAGTACCATTCTATTTTCTTCAATATCCGCAGCAGTAATCCAATTTTCTAGCATAGGTCCATTTCCAAGGTTGATACTACCAACAAGTTCCGCTACATATTCTCCAGCTTCTATGGGAAGTTTGTAAATTTTAACGAGCCCTTTAAATGGTATGCCTCTACTTTTTGTAAATAAATAGAGACTATTTTTAAAATACGACATTGCCTCTATATCAAATTCATAATCAGATCGCTTTGGTGGGAACTGGGTCTGGTCAGGTAATGAAAAACGAATTATTTCTGCTGTTACTATATTTTCACTAGAATCTTTAGATGAAGGTATTTTGTAGATTTTTAGGTCTTTACGTTTATTGAAGTTATTCCCAAAGTCTCCAATATAAATATCCTCGTTATCTGAAAGGGTAATATCTTCCCAATCCTTGATTTGGTTGTTAAGATAGATTGTTTTTTTTATTCGGTAGGATGAAGTATCGATGAAATACAAAAACGGATTACCATGGTCGTTGATCATCATTAAATC
>JBCCIX010000020.1:0-20381 GCA_039028075.1 Bacteroidota bacterium
CATTACGCTAAACAAAAGGATCGATTTCAACATATATTTGTCCGAAAATATGATTTGAAACTTTTGTCGTGTACCGTGTAGTTTTTCAATGCGTGTTATATTTTTTCTCAGAAAATTGAAATTGAGTAGTACTGCCACTGCAGCTGAGTGGTCTGTCAGCAAGACGCGATATGTTGAGGTGCATCTGCTTCAGATCTCTATAATCTTGTTTTTTATGGCATATTTGACAAGTTCAGCCGTATTTCTTAACCCTAATTTTGAAAGGATGTTTGTTTTATGCGTTTCAACGGTTTTGACGCTTATGTAGAGGTCTTCGGCTACTTCGGCATTAGTTCTTCCCATAGCTACTTGCTGAAGCACTTCGTTTTCACGCTTGGAAAGTTCATTGCTCGTACTCTTTTTTTTGCCTTGGCTTTGCTTATAAAAGCTATCTAAAATAATATCGGTAACCGGTTGCGCGAAATATTTTTCACCTGCGACAACACGATTAATGGCTTCCACAAGAGCAGGTTTTTCAACGTTTTTAGGTAAGTACCCATCTATACCGGATTTTACACCTAAGGTGATATAATCTTCATTGACCTCACTTGATAATAGAATAATTTTAATTTCGGGGTGCTGTTCTTTAATCCATCGCGTAGCTTCTATACCCGTCATACCGTGCATAACAATATCCATTAATATAAGGTCCGGGTTTAATTCACTTGCCAAATTAATAGCTTCTTCACCGCTTGAGGTCTTACCTACAACGCTTATATATTTAATATTTGTCAGCAAAGAAGCTATTCCGTCCAGTAGCAAGGCGTGGTCATCCACTAGTATTACTTTAAGCTTCTTCATTGTCAGTGGTATTTGTGTACAATGGATGCCACAAGCTTTTCAGCAGAGCATGGCTTTTTCAAATATTCGTTAACACCCAGGGCTTTGGCTTTGCTAACAGTGCCTTGATCAACCTTTGCCGAAAGTACCACAATCGGCAGATCTACCAGGTTATGATCAGATCTTATTTTTTTAATTAATGTAAACCCATCGACTCCAGACATATGTAAATCGGTAATAACAAGATCGGGTTGTTTGGCATATACCAATTTAAGCCCGTCCGTGGCATTCTGGGCGGTCAGCGCTAAAAACCCTTCCATCTCCAAAATGTCTTTTACTTCATCAAGTATCGGTAGCGTATCGTCAATCACTAATATCTTCTTCATACTTCACCGGGATTTTTATTTTAAATGTACTTCCCTGATCAAGCAGGCTTTCTACTTTAATGGTTCCGCTCTGAATTTCTACTGCTTTTTTCACAATAGAGAGTCCTAATCCTGTTCCCTGAATGGTTCCTACATTAGACCCTCTATGAAATGCTTCGAAAAGCTGAGCCTGGTCTGCTTCATCAATGCCATTTCCCCAATCTTGGACTTCTATGGTCAAAATACGATGCTTGCTCATGACATCCACTCTGATCTTATCAGCCTGCGGGCTAAACTTAATGGCGTTAGTCAATAAATTGACCAAAATGTTCCTCAAGAGCTTAACATCTAGATATAGCCGATCCGTTTCAACGAATATCGAACTGATTATTTTGTGGCTGGAGTTTGAACTTGTCCGTATTTCATTAAAAATATCCTGACAGAATTTACGAATTTCTACGAGACTGGGATTGAGTTTAATGGCTCCTGCCTGTGACTTGCCGATGGTAAGAACATCATCCAACAGATAGGTCATAGGCTTGACCTGTTGGTTGATCTTTTTAAACTTCTCTTCAAGCTTTTCTGGTGTCGCCCGCTTGTAATATTTACGGACAAAGTCAGTCGCAAATTGAATAGTAGAAAGTGGTGTCCTAAACTCGTGAGAGGCCATGGAAACGAATTTTGATTTCATGGCCACCAACTCTTTTTGCTTTTCAAGGGAACGCACTAATTCTTCCGTACGTTCTTCGACCTTTAATTCAAGCTTACCTCTGTATTCTATGAGTTCCGTAATGTCCTGGCCCACTCCAACCATACCCACAATCTTACCGGCGTAATCTTTTCGCGCCGTCCCGTTAAAGAGGATCGTTACCACCTTATTTTGTTTAGTTAAAAGGGGCAGTTCGTAATTAACGGCGTTCTGTCCGTGGAGTACACCTTGGAAAAGCTCCATAACGAGCTCTTTATGGCTATCCTGCACCAGGCGCTCTGCCAACGAGGTGCCCTGAACTTCCTCTTTTTTGTATCCGGTAATTTCACTGGTGAACCTGTTCCATTCGGTAATTTTTCCGTCCCAGTCAATCCCAAAAATCGGGGCGTTAGCATTTTCGATGAGACTTACGAGTTCCTGAGCAAATTGGTCTCTTTGTTTCTGGTTTTCGATTTCTCGAGTCACGTTCGAAAACGAAATAACAACCCCTTTTTTCTTTCCCGACAGGTTGTAGGGAACGGAATTCATGGAAACCCAAAGCGGACTTCCACTTTTTTTGAACCCGATAATTTGATTGTATTTTGCTATTCCTGAGTCTAAAGTTTTCCGGTAGGGTAGTTCTTCCGGAGGCAGTCGCTCATTTTTTATCGTAATGATATTATCTTTAGCTGCTAGTAATTCATCCGCCGAGGTTTTTTTCTTGATGCCCAGTAATTGGTCTGCACTTTGATTATGTGTAATCAGATTACCGTTTTCATCGAGTAAGATGATGCCCTCCGACAGGCTCTCTAAGGTACCGGCCTGCCGGGCTTCATTTTCTTCGAGTAGCTGGTAAGCCAGTACCTGCTCGGTAATGTTTCTACTCGTACTTACTATCTTTTTTAAGGAACTACCTTCATATATTCCGTTAATGATAGTTTCCAGGAATACAAAGACACCGTCTTTCCGCCGCCTGCGGTAGTTAAAACGCCTCACGTTGGTCTGAGTAGAACGTGACAAAAGCGCGTCTAGATTTTCTCGAACCGAGCACTCGTCTTCTTCATGAAGTCCATAAAAAAAACCAAGTTCCTTCATCTCATGAGACGTATAGCCTAGGATCCGCTCGACCGAAGGGCTAATCCATAAGTATTCGCAAGAATTATCATGTACACAGACCAGGTCTAAGACATTTTCAGCAAGTAATTTGTAATTACGCTGGCTTTTTGCCAATTCACGCTCGATTTTGCCTAATTCTTTTTTTCTGAAGAATTCCTGCAGCTCTCGGTTTACCGCCGGTATGAGTCTAGTCAGGTTATTTTTCAAGATATAATCATTGGCTCCTGAACGCATGGCATCTACAGCGACCTCCTCTCCAATAGTCCCTGAAACTATAATAAACGGTATCATTTCATCTCTCTCGCGCACTACAGACAAAGCTTCGCGTGCATTAAACTGAGGTAAGTTATTATCGCTGATAATAAGCTGCCACTCCTGACCTTCAAATTGCCGGATCAGTTCCTCTCTTGATTCTATCCGCATGGAGCTTACCTCCAGGCCGGATTTGCTTAGGGCTCTAACCAGTAGATCATAATCATCCGGATTATCTTCTATGACTAGAATATTGATCAGCTTATGAACTGCACTAACTGAGTTCATTGCTGGTTACTTTGCTTGATTTTGACGGAATTGAAATGATAAATCGGGCTCCTGCCGTATAACTTGTGTCGTACTCTATAGTACCCGCTATTTTTTCAAGAGCATTTTTTACGATATACAACCCAAGACCGGAACCCGTGGAGGTTTCATTTCCACGAAAAAACATTTGATAGATATTAGAAATCACTTTTTTTGAAATACCCTGACCCGTATCCGTAATGCTGAACAGAACGTTACCGTGTTGCTTTTTACCTTCAATGTTAATTTTATTTACCCTGCCTTTTTGACGGTATTTAATAGAATTTTCAATGAGATTATGCCAAATTGATTTGAAGAGTAACAGGTCCGTATCAATGGTAATGGTTTCATCACATTTTATTTGAAAATCGATTTCTTCCGTTCCCGCTTGATGTTTGAGGGTTTCAATAATCTGCTGTATGCAGGGTACGACTTCAAAGGTTGATACTTTGGAATTGCCAGTTTTAATATTGGTGATATCCAATAACTCTACTAAAACCGCGTTTAAGCGATCGATATTGGATTTCATCATGACAGTAAGTTGCTCTTTGGTCATGGATATGTCCCGATTAGCAATATTCAGCAGACCCAAGGCTGAGGCTACCGGCCCTTTCAAGTCATGAGATATTCGGTAAAACAACGTTTCTAATTCGTCATTTAAACGTTCAAGTTTTTGCCGGTTTAAATATTCTTCTGTTACATTTCGCAACAGGATAGATATGCCCTCACTAGAAGGATACACCCGCCCTTTAAAGTAGGTGACGGTTTTAAATTTATACTTAAAGGCTAGTGGCTTGGCCAAACCTGTTTTAAGGGCCTCGGAAAGCACTGAAAATACATCACCACCCTTCCAGGAAGGAAATACTTCATGAAGGTACTTTCCTACTACGTTGGTTTTTTTGAAAACCTTACTCGCCGTCTCATTCCAATAGGTAATACGGAAATTAAAATCCAGAGAAAAAAGAACTTCTTGAATACTTTCAGCAAGAAACTTATATCTAAGTTCAGTCAATCGCAGTTGCTTTCTACCTTGTATTTCCTTTTTACGTATCTCGTAATCACGAATTTCACGTTCAGCAGCAGGTAAGAGCCTCTTTAGATTATCTTTTAGTATGTAGTCACTTGCGCCTAAACGCATCGCATTAACCGCCATTTCTTCCCCGATAGTACCAGAAACTAAAATAAACGGTAGATCGGCATTGATCCTTTGCATAAGTTGTAACGCCTGCATACCACTAAAACCAGGTAAATTATAATCACTTAATACCAGATCTATATGATTGTGCTCAGCAATTGCCAATAGCTCTTTTTCCGTTTCTATTCTAGTTATCGTAAAGCTGAAAGACGACTTTTCAAGTTCTCTTTTAATGAGAAAGAAATCCGAGTCGTTATCCTCAAGTACTACTATTTTGTATGTTCTATTTAAATTCAACTGTTTGGTAAATTCTCATTCAACACCAGCCAGTACAAACCTAATTGGCCCACAGCATCCACAAATTGATCAAAATCAACCGGTTTTCGGATATAACTATTCGCTCCTAGCTGATAGCTTTTGACTACATCATCCTCTTCATTGGACGTGGTAAGCACGATGACAGGTAACTTTTTTGTACGCTCGTTTTTTTGGATCTCCTCCAGGACCTCCAGTCCACCTAATTTAGGAAGCTTTAGGTCCAGTAGTATGAGCGCCGGTGAGATGGGCTCTTTTTCCTCCGAGCCAAATAGCATGTCTAACGCTTCAACGCCATCAGAAGCTACAACTACTTCATTTTTTATATTTCTCTTCTTTAGCGCCCGTTTGGTCAGTAAGACATCATCTTCGTTATCCTCAACCAATAAAATCATATTTTTCATAGTTACTGCGTTGTAAAATAAAATGTGGACCCTTCTCCGGATTTACTTTCTGCCCATATTCGCCCGCCGTGCAGATTAATTATGCGCTGTACGGTAGCCAGGCCGATACCGGTTCCTTCAAAATCAGATTTATGATGCAGCCGTTGGAAAGCGCCAAAAAGCTTTTTAGCATGTTGCATATCAAATCCCACACCATTGTCTCTCACTATGATCATCTTTTCACCTTCGATCGTATTGCTGAGAATCTCTACTTTAGGATGCGCTTCTTTCGACGAATACTTGATGGCATTTCCGATTAAGTTGTCAAGCGCAATGGCTATCAATGATCTATCACCTTGCATATGCATATCCGGCATGATTTTAATTTCAGGTTGCTTATTGATATCCATGAGATTGAGAGTGTCTGCGGCCATGGCGCTGATGTTCAGGTCTTCTATCACGAGTTCTCTTCTGGATATGCGCGAGAGGGCAAGCAGGTCATCAATTAATGCCCCCATTCTATTCGCTGCCTTACAAATGCGATCCAGGTATTCTTGGGCAGTCTCGTCCATGCTGTGCTGATAATCTTCCAACAACGCCTGACTGAATCCGTTAATACTGCGTA
Organism: Bacteroidota bacterium; assembly: GCA_039028075.1. Lineage (GTDB taxonomy): Bacteria > Bacteroidota > Bacteroidia > Cytophagales > Cyclobacteriaceae > Fulvivirga. Next base: position 6,005 of record JBCCIX010000020.1, read on the forward strand.
GAGGTGACCTTAAGTCGTGTGAGACACTGTAGCTGAAGGCTTCAAGCTCCTTATTGGCTGCTTTAAGCTCAATGGTTCGTTTCTTTATTTGCGCCTCCAGTAACTCTTTTGCATTCTTTCGCTCCTCTTCGATTTTTATCTTTTGGGTTACATCCTGAATTTGTGAGATAAAGAACTGCACTTGGCGTTCATTGGTATCTGCAGTGTAGGCGGCTGATACATTCAGTTGTGCCCAAACCATTTCACCGGATCGGTTAAAATATCGTTTGATTATTTCATAGGTCTGGATTTCATGGTTAAGCATAGCCGTGATGTTGGCGACATCTTTTTCAAGATCATCAGGATGGGTGATTTCCTGAAATGAGAGCTGTAGAAGTTCTTCGTTTGTATACCCTAAAATATCGGTGAGTGCTTCATTAGCATCAAGAAAAACCCCTTCTGTGGATACCAAAGCCATACCGATGGCAGAATGGCGCATTACCGACCTGAAGCGCTGCTCATTTTGCCTAATTTTATTGCTCAACTCTCTTTCCTCGGTGACATCCTCCGTGAACATGCCTATCCCTCCAATCTCACCTTCCAGATTGTACCAGGGATAAATCTCATATTTCAGCCATTGCTTGGAGCCATCTTTGCGCTCAAAGGGGTCGTTGTCCTTACGGATTACTTCTCCTGCCAGTGCCCGCTTATGATCTTCAATCCACGCCGGCATTTCCCGTATCTCAGGGAAAATATCGTAGTGATGTTGCCCTACAATTTGCCGGTTCTCCAGTGAATAGTCTTCGTACCACTTTTTACTGGCCAGCAGGTAGCGCATGTCACGGTCAAACATAGCGATGGCCGCCGGGGCATGGTTTACAAAGAGTTCTAAGGTTCTTTGCGTAGCCTCCTGCTCTAGTTCAAGTCGTTTTCGTTGGTCAATATCTTGGAATAGACCCCTAAGCTTGGTTACCTTCCCCTCTTCTTCCACCGGAATCCCCACCGTCTTGACCCAAATTTCCTTACCCGTCGCGGTGATTAGTATAAGTTCAAGATCGTATCCTTTTTTAAGGTTGACTGCATCGGCTATGGCTTTTTCTAGCGTATTCTTATAATCAGCATGATAGAAATCTAACCCTTCGTCTAATTGTAGTTGAGAACCGCGTTCCACCTCATGAATATCATAGACCTTGTCAGACCAGTAAATTTCCTTAGTTACCAAGTCGAGTTCCCAGGTACCAACCCCTATCACACTTTGCGTAGATTCAAACAATTGGTTTAATCTTCTGAGTTCGGCCGTTCTTTCGTTCAACATCTGCTCCTGCGATTCAATAACCGCTTTGAGTTCCTCCTCTGCTTGTATTCTCTTCTCTATTTCCCTGGAGAGCTTGTCGTTCAATTCACTGAGGTCCTTGGTTTTTTCTCCTACAACCTTATGGAGTTGCTCTGGGGATTGTAACCGCATAGCATCGGGGAGAACATGAACCAGCCCTAGCACTGTGCCCCAAGATATGAGTGCCGTAGTAAACCGTAGCCAGGCACTAAGTTTGTACGCGGGCCACCAAAAAATAGCAGCATCAACTAGATGTGTAAGACCACAGACTACGATAAAAGCAATGAACAGTAAAAAAATAGATTTGAACGGAAGATCAGATTTTCTGCGATAATAAAAATAGCCTATTACCCCGGGGATGGTAAAATAGGCAATACATATAGAAATGTCGGAAAGGATGTACAACCAACCGTGCTCTTCCGTCCATATACCGCACTCCCAACTGGACAGCCATTGACTGGTATCGAAAAGGTCTAAAATACTGCTGGTCTGGTAGGGGTCTGGGATGACGTCTTCATGTTGACGAGCAAAGAGATGATCAGCCGTCAAAGTTGGATCGTAGCACGTGGTGAGCTTTGGTTCTATCATTTGCATCAGCTTGGCTCGTTTAAGGTGGCCATAGTTATAGTAACGGTTGTGCCCTTAGATACATCACTGGTAATGTGCAGGTCACCGCCATTATTCTCAACCAACTCTTTGACTATGGAAAGACCTAAACGTGTACCCAGGTAACTATTGACGTTAGTGGCTCTGAAGTAGGGTTGAAATAGAAGTTTTTGTTCGTTTTTGGGGATACCGATACCGTGGTCCTCAATCATAATATCGACGAAGTCTTTACGTGCTAAAAGCCTAAGCGTAGGATTTTCAGACGAGTATTTAAGTGCATTGGAAAGCAGGTTTTTTACACTATGGGAAAGCTCCCTTTCGTCCACTGCAATTGTCAGCTGGTCCTCGGGCATCTCCACCCTAACTTCGCGGCCGTGAGCGAGATTTATATTGATTTCGGCGACTAATTTTTTTAAAAATGCTTGGAGATGAACAGGTTCTACTTTTCGAATTGATGTGCTAGATATCTTTTGTCTAAAAAGCAAGACGTTATTGAGCATCTCCATCATATCTTTGGTTTGCTCATAGATGCGATTACAATACGATTCAACCTCTGCCTCTACCCCGGCAACAGGTTTACGCATACTCAATCTGATCAATTCTACATTCGATTGAATGGCTGTTACCGGATTGCGAAACTGATGACTGACCATCAGCGTTAACTTTTCTTTTTGTTCGCTGATTTCTTTGTTCGTAGCCAAAGACTTCTTCAATTCCAATTGATCGACAACTTGATCAGCCAATAGCGCTAAGCTCTTCTTTTGTTGTTCAGTAAGAGACCTGGGACGGCTATCTATAACGCACAAAGTTCCCAATCTCAACCCGTTTCTGGTCTTCAGAGGGGCTCCGGCATAGAACCGTATGAAAGGATCGCCAATAACCAAGGGATTATGCCTAAACAAAGGATCTCTTTTGGCATCCGAAACTTCATAGACTGCATCTCCTTCAATGGTATATTGACAAAATGAATGTGCCTTTGGGGTTTCACTGGTATTTAACCCAATTTTTGACTTGAACCATTGACGACAATCATCAATAAATGATATGAGGGCAATTTCAGTATGGCATATCGTTTGGGCAAGCTCGGTTAAGGCATCAAATTGCAGTTCCTCAGGCGTGTCCATAATTTCATAGTCTAAAAGTGCTTTCAGACGTTCTTCCTCGCGAAGACCAGACGCATATTCTCCTGCTTCTACCATGCTATGTTAATTAGAACCCTTCTCTGATTAACACAATATCATCAAATCAGACAACTATAAAGACAAGGGACAATTAATATACATAAGTGAATTATAATTGTTCTTAAACACCTTACCGTTGAGGTGGCTTTTGATTTTATTTCTAAATAAATTGACTGAATTTCTAAAATTTAATTCGCCTTAGAGTACATCTTTGCTTGGCGAGAATCCAAATTTCTTTTTATAAGCGTAAGAAAAATAGGATAAACTGCTGTAACCACATTTAGAGGCTACTTCCGAAATATTACCATAACCCGACTGTATCAACTGTCTCGCTTTATTTAACTTATAAAGATTGACATAGTCTGCTGGTGATATAGTGGTATAGAGTTTAATTCTGCGCTGAAGTGATGAAATGCTCATATTCAATTCATTAGCAAGATGTTGAATTCGAAAGGATTGGTTATTTATGTTGTCCTCAATAATCAAATGCACCGTATTCATAAAAGGGTTTTTCCCCGCTGATGAATTGAAACGTTTTATTTTTAATGCATTCGCCTCAATGTTATCCCGCATTTCTAAGAAGTTATTTATTTTTAAATAAAGCTCCTGAAACTCATAGGGCTTCGTAAGGTAGGTGTTTGCGCCCAGTTCCAATCCTTTTAACTTTGAATCCAGATCGGCTTTTGCGGTGAGTATAATAATGGGTACGGCAGCAGTCTTTTCTTTTTGTCTTAGTTTTTTAACAAACTGATATCCGTCCATGCCGCGCATCATTAAATCGGTGATTATGACACTTGGCTGCATGTTTTTAACGATGTTCAACGCGGAGAAAGCATCACCAACCAGGTAGACCTCGAAACCGTGTCTAACCAAAAGCTCTTTCAGGGCCGTCCCAACGGCTTCATTATCCTCGACAACTAAAATTCTGTGCCCCATTAAATTATTGGTAAAGGAAATACTTATAATGTAATAAAATGACTTGATGTAAGAAAAAACAAAATTATTGTTCTAAAAAGTCAGTCTGAATACCGTAGGTGAAGACAATATTCAGTTACAACACATTCAGGAGAAGAGAAAAGCACGCTATTTTCCTAGCTTTCGGCTCCTTTAAGATGATTGTTTAGCAAAGCGTAAAAGATTCCTAGATCACCACGATTCCGTTGCGGAAGTTAAAGAATTGAAATGCACCCCGTCCAACTTTGTCATACTTGCGGGAGTATTTCTGGGCTAGGAGTGGACGTAACCGAGATTTTCTTCCTATTTAAATAAGAAGAAAATCTCTACGATCACACATGATTACCTACAGATGATTAATCAAGGTTCACAATTGTAAGTGTCGACACGGGCTACTGGGTCTCAGAACATTAAAACTTGTCAGGTGCGGGCTGATGTCTATTCTTGTGCACGTCTTTATGTCTGCTGAGCGCCACTTTCAAAGTATCAAAAACAAGTTGCGCTGCGGAAACAAAATCCTCCCCTCGCTTAGCAATAAAGATATCTTTTCCGGGCATGTTGACTCTTATACTTACTTCCTTTTCTTTCGTTGCCGTTTCCGTCAAAGACTTTAAATAAACATCGGCATTCACGGCCAGGTCATTGTATTTATCAATGACTTCAAACATTTCCTTCATGTGCGTAATAAGGCCTTGACTTACGTTGAAATTTACGGGCTCTACATTTATTGCTATCATACTACTTTGCTTAAAAATTGAGACAAAAACATCTGGGGTTGCAGTGTATCATAAAAACAATTGCCACGTTGAATCGTTTGCTTTCCGACCTAAAATCATAAGTTTAAGATCGGATAACATCAGTTAGGATGAATCATTTTCTCCTGGTTTACGACTGTAACCACTGCATACATGGAAAGACGAGACATACTGAAAGATCAGATCGAGCAACTCGGTAGGGTGTTGGGAAAAATGATCGCAAAATTATTGAAGTTGAAGGATGAGGATGCCATAGCCACTACAATCTCGGAGGTAGAGCAAGAATTACAAGATGAACTTGATTTAAATATTGAGGCTCTTTTGAAGTTGAAAGACCAGGCGATTGATAGCTACCTAAAGGACCGAAAATTTCATCGGAGCCATTTTGAGGCGCTGGGTGAGTATCTATATCACTCCGGAGCCTTGCTCTTGAAAAAAGATGAAGTAAGGGCTCATCACTATTTCAATACGGCGTTAGCGCTGCTCGATTTAACTGACAAAGCCACTAGGACACTATCTCTGGAAAGGGAAGCAAAAAAAGCTGAAATAAAAGGCTTGATGGGCCGATGAGCTGAGTTAGCTATCCTTCTATTCATAGCTAAAAAATATTTTTACCCACCTATAAAAGGACTCTACGTAAAAGAGTCACAAATCAAGTGATGAACGACAGTGAGAATTTACCGGTATAGAATATAACCTCAGCATCGTACTCGAGATCTTAAAAGTGGTGAAGGGAGACCATGCGGATACCCTCCTCAAGAACAGGGTAAATACCTGCTTCGACCGGCATGGATTTTTTGGACAACCATTAGCGGGTAGGTCAGTTTACAGTAGGGGTGATGGGGACTCATCGACCCCTTAAGCGGGATCCGGTTCCCGATTTACGGCCGAATTCTACTTCTTCTTTATCTTATGCGGTGAATGCAATCCTAGTCCTTGACGTTGGTGTCGGCCTGGACTTACTACGTGAATAATCGCTAAAAGAGTAAAGGATTTGCCCGGATGTAACTAAAAAAATTCTCAAAGTATTACGTAGCCAGACTGAATACCGGAAATACTCCCGTAAATTAGATTGACACAATAGTCCATAAACCCATGAAACTCCTTCTATTAGCACTTGCGTTAAACACCGTGATCATTTTCACAGTGCAAGGCCAACGTTACCAAGATCAAATTTTTAATGAAGTGGCCAGAATGACGGTTACCTACCTGGAAGATAAGCAGCTTCAAATGGACATTTACCAGCCAGTGGGAGATGCACAAACCGATAGACCTGTCCTGCTTTTTGTACATGGTGGTGGCTTTGCCGGCGGAGCACGTGATGAACCTGAAATCATGGACTTTTGTAAGAATATGGCAAGACGAGGCATTGTAGCCGCTAGTATGTCGTATACGCTGGTGATGAAAGGTAAGTCTTTCAGTTGCGATCAAGCTGCCGCCAATAAGCTGGCAACGTTTCAATCGGTTAGTGATGAGATTGTTGAGGCTACTCAATACCTGATGAAGCATAAAGACGATTTGAAGATAGATACTGACTTAGTGGTGCTGGCCGGAAGTAGTGCAGGCGCAGAAGCTGTTCTTCATGTGGCTTATCAAAATGAAGCCAGAGCAAGGCTTCCTGAAGGCTTCACATATGCCGGAGTCATTAGCATGGCGGGTGCTATACACAACATTGATCTTATCAACGCCGAAACGGCTATTCCTACACAGCTTTTTCACGGCACGTGTGATGATCTAGTGCCTTACGGAACGGCTCCACATCACTATTGCGATGAAAATCAGGCCGGTTACTTAGTTCTACACGGCCCTAAAACCATTTCCCAAAAATTAAGGGAATTAAATAGGGGCTTCTATGTGCTGACCGGATGTAACGATAATCACGTATGGGCCGGCCGCCCTTTCAAAAAATACCGCGCGGAAATTGCGGATTTTGTGAAGCAGGATGTACTAGAAGGCAAGTTCAGGCAAATTCACGAGATACTTCCTACGGACAAAATGTGTTCTTTAGTGGAAGCCCCTAAAATCTGTGACAAATGAATATTGCTAAATTGTGGAGTTGTATTATCCTTTTACTGCTATTACAAAGAGCTGAAGCTCAAACGGAGATGACCCTTCGAATGATGACCTATAACCTTAAATTCGATGATACCCGTGATTCCATTAATAATTGGACGCGTAGAAAAGACCAGGTCATCGGTCTTTTAAGCTACCACGCCCCAGACATATTTGGTACTCAGGAAGGATTGCATCATCAATTGGAAGACATCAAATTGGGTCTTGCCGGGTTCGAATATATCGGCGTAGCGCGCGATGACGGTAAGCGAAAAGGTGAATACTCAGCGCTGTTCTACGATGCCAAAAAATTTGAGATCGTCCGATCCGGTACATTTTGGCTTTCTGAATCGTCAGAGATCCCGTCTAAAAGCTGGGATGCGGCTTTACCTCGTATTTGTACCTGGGCCGAATTACGACCGATAAATTCGATGAAAACATTTTTTGTTTTCAATACCCACTTTGACCACGTAGGTAGAGTCGCCCGTGAAGAAAGCATTAAACTAATTATCAATCACATAAAATCATTAAGTAATGACCGACCGGTCATATTTATGGGAGATCTTAATTTTACCCCTGATGCCGTACCTTATCAGTTGATCAAAGCGTTTATGCAGGACACGCGTAAGGTGTCTCATTCACCTCCTTACGGTCCGGAGGCCACTTTTAACGCTTTCCAGTTTCAAAGGAAACCGGAGCGTAGAATCGACTATATTTTTATAAGTAGCGACATAAAAGCTAAAGGCTACGCTACGCTTTCTGATAGTAAAAATATGGCCTATCCGTCTGATCACTTTCCGGTCCTTGTGGACTTAGAAATTAATGAATGGGTTGAATGAGATATTATTAATTTCAGGCGGAATATTGGCTGGAATTGTCAATACCATTTCCGGTAGTGGTACACTGTTTAGTATGGGAGTAATGAGCCTGACCGGAATACCGCTTTCCGTAGCGAATATTGCCACAAGACCGGGCGTCTTTTTTCAAAATATTTCGGGAATTCTGGTATTGCGTCGTTACCGCCAGTTCTCGGTTAAAAAAATGAGCTGGTCGCCTGTTGTAAGTACTGGTGCCGGAGCTATGCTGGGAGCAGTTTGTGCGGGTCTTATTGCCGGCAGATCGTTTAATATCATAGCCTCTATGGTCCTGATATTCTTATTAGTCCAATATATCTTCCCCAAGGCATTACTACGTTTAAATGATTGGATCCTGCCAAAAGCAGCTGTGCCTAGCTCAATACTTTTTTTCTTAGCCGGATTTTATGGAGGATTTATTCAAATCGGAATCGGCATATTGATACTTACACTCGTGCTAAAACAACTTTCCACAAGCTTCGCCGAGGCTAACGCTTACAAGCTGGTTATCATATTGTTTTACACCGTTCCTACCACCGTTTATTTTGCCTTGATAGATGCCATACTATGGAAGCCCGCGCTCATTGTAGCCGTAGGTCAGGTGATTGGAGCCGCTCTGGCCGCCGTTTTTATGAGCGTAAATAGCAGGGCTAAAATTTGGTCCATCTGGATCACCGTGGTGATGATAATGGTGACCTTAGGAAAGATTTGGTTTTTTTGAGTAGAGCATGGAAAACGGACCTGAGGATACAGCTTGATCAGGCTGCACCTCCCACTCATCCGAAGCCAGGTAAAGCTTAGCACCAGATCCAAATTCGATCTTAGCGGAAGACTTAAGGTAACCGGAATTGTGTGCTAACGCTCCCGGATAACAGCGAATCGTTCGTAAATCAATTACAAATTAGATGATTTCTCTTATCAATACGTTTTGCCGGTACTACGGTTGGGTTATTGATCTGAGCAAAGACCCGGAGAGTCAATCACTCTATGATATCCGGTATGCGCATTACGGCTATGTCTTATTTTTAGTTGGCTGCATATTTATTTACCCAATAAGCGCTGTAGTAAGTAAAAGTGCTCCGATTGATCCAAAAAGTGAGGCCGTAAATGAAAAATCATGTGCGTTGAAAAATAGCATGAACACGCTGCGGTAAGAAAGCCGCTTCGTGACCAATTGTCCGGAATTATGATCTTGAAATCTCTCCCTCTTTCTTTTTGTAAAATACCTTGCGAATCCAGACCGGTAAAACTAAAGCCCCGATGATCAAATAAGGATAGTAGGTAATGGTACGCCAAAGCAAGGTGACCCCTAGCGTAAAGTCATTGAGGTATTCCGTAAAGAACTGAATGAAAAAGTGCTCTGCGGTGCCGCTGCTCCCCGGGGTGGGCGATAGGAGCATAACAATCCATAAAACCAAATGCTTGGAGAGAATGAAAAGATGATCCAATAAAGAAAGCTCATCATGGTAGGCTGCGATCAGGAAGTTGAGTATTAAATAGCGACAAACCCAGGCGGCAATAGTGGCCAATATGATTTGCCCCCAATACCTTTTTTTCTTTCCTTTTATCAATGAAGCTGCCCAAAGGATCTCATTGCCGTGCTGATAGGCATCGTACCTCCATCTTCGTAAAAATCGAATGGACGTTATCTTTATCAAGATCCATTTGAAGAGGCGAGGCTTCCAAAATAGGGCTAGCGCCATGACTAGCGTATAAATAGCAATGAGGCTGTAACTCGTGATAAAGATTCCGCGAATACTACTGACGGAATCCGGAAAAATGTCTACTCCAATGATCAATACCACCAAGGGCGCTACAAAAACAAAAAAAAGATTATCCAAAATGGCCGTAAGCGTCACGTAGGCCAGCGATTTTCCCAGATTTATTTTTTCCTTTAAAAGGATAAAAACAGCTACGGCGGTCCCTCCTACCACCGACGGCGTAACCGCAGACGCAAACTCCCAAAGTACAATAACGTAAACGCTACTCGTCCAACTGAGGTCCTTGTTGGTGAGTACTCTTATTCTGTAGATGTAAGCAGCCTCTTTAAGAATCAACACCCCAAAAGCTCCGAGAATAGGTAAATACCTTGCCTGGAATACCAGGTTTAACTTCTGCGCTGTAAACTCCTCATCACTTAACACCATAAACGCCACAAAGCCTAGACTTATGACCACAGGTAGCCACACTTTGTTGGGGTTAAGTGTCCGTAGAATTTTCTGGGTGTTGAGATTCATCTACTCGGCTGGCACCTCTTCCAATTTTTCAATCCAGAAATTATTAAAACCCATCCCAAGGTGCATGGTGATGCGTTGTAGTTGTAACAACTCCAGAATGGCAAGAAAGTTAAAAATCACCGCAATTTTGGTAGGTTCGGTGTCTATTACCTCTAAAAAGGACATTTTCGGTTTAGCTGCCAGCTTGTTCATTAAAAACTTCCGTTGGCCTTCAATGGTGTACGGGTACTGCACTACTTCGTGCCTAGGCCTGTTCTTTTCTAACTCATACTTCTCCAATACCCGCTGATATACCTTCAAAAGTTTATATAAATCTACATCTTGCAGCTCCGACTCCACATTTACACTTTCGGAAAGTGTGCGAAGTTCCCTTGCAATGTTGCCTCGCTTTTCGCGATCAATCTGAGCAGCCTCCATCTCCTGTAATTCCGCCAGCACCGACTTGTATTTCTTGTATTCCAGGAGGTGCCTGACCAGTTCCTCTCTTGGATCAATCTCGTTGCCCTCATCATCCAGCTGAGGGCGAGGAAGAAGCATTTTCGATTTGATACGCATGAGCGTAGCAGCGACTAAAATGAATTCACTGGCCACTTCGATGTTCATTTCTTCCAATCGATGCAAATAATCCAAAAAGTCATCGGTGATCTTGGAAATGGGGATATCGTGAATATCCAACTCATCTCTTTGGATGAAAAAAAGTAAAAGATCAAAAGGACCTTCAAAAAGCGGAAGTTTTATTTCAAAGCTCAATAGACGATTCTGTTACCTTCTCTCCACAATAGCATATTCAAATATATCGGGTTTCATTAATTTTAGGCATATAATCTGGTAATAGATGAGCATGACGTAGACGGTTTGCTCATCAGTTTTTTCGCAGCGCTGGCTCCAAGAGAGCATCTCAGCTCCCGAATTTCGTTCTTCGAAGATTTCAAGCATGCGCTATGGAAGCTTTTTATGTCAGCTTCTTTTGCTTTAGGACGACCGGCGTAATTCTTACAAATTCGCAGCTCAAACTTTTTTGATTGCAATCGGTCTTTGCGGTCATCAAGAATCTCCCATGAGGCTAAAAGTACAATCTCTGCATAAAAAATCTGCTTGTAGACGTTATGCAGATACTTTTTGCGAGCGCAAACAAATTCGTGAGACACTATTAGTTAGTCGTCAGGCAAGTTGAGTTCTTTTCCTTAATTTCCTTTCACTCTATCCCATAACTCAATAAGGAGCTTTTTACCGTCTCGTTGATCCTTGGTAACCTCGGTCAATACGACTTCCCCTGATTCGTTTTTAGAGATCTTATATTTAAAGACGAAGTCTGTTGAGCCGGGCTCTAAGGTGAGTAATCCAAAACGCAAATCATTAAAATAAAGCGTTTCATCTTCCTGAGTAATAATGAACCATCCTTTGGAAATCCGGATCATGCGCTGGATTCGCTCGTTATAAAGCAAGTCACCCAGTAAATGATGGTTTTTTGGATAGTTTTCAAATGAAATAGGTTGTAGGTCGAAAAAAGAATAATTACCCAGAAGGTAGGCATCTTGAGTATCTACATTGGCACTCCACAATATGGTATTCATAGGGGATGGTCGTACATCCACGTCTGTATAGTTGATGCTCTGAGCGTCCAACGCCATTTTGAACTGAACATAGGCAAAACCTTTTAAAAACAGGGTCAATACCAAATACAGCGAGCTCACTCCCAAGCCTACATTATTATAGAATCTTCGCTTGAGGTCCGTTCTTTTACGCACCATAGCGAGAATCAGAAACACAAGGAAGGGAAGGGTGTAGAGTGGATCAATAACAAAAATAGACGTAAAAGCTAGCCGGATATCCAATGGCCAAAACAATTGCGTGCCCCAGGTAGTATATGAATCTAATATCGGATGAGTAACAAAGGCCCAGAAAAACAATCGGCACCATCCTCTAGTCGATTTATATTTTTCATAGCGGGAAACCAGCCACCCAAAGAGAAATCCAAATACTACAGCAAAAACAATGGAATGTGTAAAGCCGCGATGGAAAGCTAGCGCCCGGGTTGTGTCCGTGAAGTGGGTGGCCAAAACATCCAGATCGGGAATAGTACCGGCAATCGCACCATAAAGCACGGCCCTATTGCCTACTTTTTTACCTAAAGCAGCCTCTCCAACAGCTGCACCAAGAACGATTTGAGTAAGAGAGTCCACTAGTTGTAAATAAACAGATGGGTTAAAAAATTTGTTTGCGCTCAACGGCGTATAATTAAAGGCATCGGTAATAGCTGAAACATCATTGGTCAAAAAGCTGGTTTTAAAGCATTTTATCTGTTGGTGAAGCGCTTGTGTTGGTCGCCAAAACCTTCCGATCAGAGCAGTTCGATATGCCTAGCCTAAACGATTAGTCGTATAGTTCATCGATTCGTGGATAAAAGCTTATCCATTACTTTAAAATTCCGGATCCACGTCGAAAGACCCGTTGACAGAATCCCAGTATATCACTTTAACCAAGTACCCATTTTCTTTTAAGTATTTTTTTAACTAAATAATTAGTTAACTTAGGATTAAGTGGTTGTGATGGTTCCTTTTTCCCGGAAAAAGGCGAATACGGGACAATCCACCTGACCCCTGATAATGAAGGGTTTACAATCACTTTAGCTTTTAACCTGCACAAAGTAGGTGGAGTTGAACCATAAAATAGTAATTATGAAAAAGCTAATATTCGTTGTGCTACCCTTGATCATTATTGGCTTTCCCGACGTATCGGAAGGGCAAGTTTTTACGGTTACGCCCGAAAATCCTCAAGTAGCCCAGCCTATTGAGATTACCTATCACCCTGAGCACGAAAACGCCGGCTTAAAAGGGGAGCAGCAGGTGTATGCCGGCTTTCAAGTGTATTACCAAGACGGTTCCATGGATAAAAGGCATCAACCTTTACAAATGCAGAATGATACATTAAGGACAACCTTCATCCCACCTGAAATGGCTGCGGCTTTTGAGCTTACTTTTTACTCCTACTCCACCGGTGACCGGACCGCAAAAAAATACGTGATGCTGCGAGATAAGAAGCGTAGACTGGTTCAAGGCGCTTTTGGTGGTTTGGTCATTGTGAGCACCGATTCTGTTTTACAGCTAGCCCTGAGCCATTTTCCTGAAGATTATTCGTTATACGGACAACTATTCCAGTGGGCTATCCCTGAACCTTACTCGGAGGCTAAATCCAAGGCGTTGACAACGTACATGCCCCTGTTGGAAAAAAAGAGCGACGAATTGTCCAAAAAGGGAAAAAAGCAACTGAATGATGTAGGCTTGTTGTTCTCTCTGGGTATGGGCTACATCCATTTAGAAGACCTGGAAAAGGGAAAAGCAATGGTACTTAAATTGTTAGAAATGGCACCAACCTCACGGATGACCATGTCGCTAGAATCAGCCTGGTTATACGGAAATTACAAGTTAACTGGCGACACCAAGCCTGATGCCGAGGTTAAGGAAGCGGTAAAACGAATAGCTACTACCTACCCCACAGCTCCGGTAGTTGCGGCCAAAGCAAGTTGGTTTTTTGCCGAGCAAAAGGAGTTGTCTTTCGCCAATTTTCAAGAAATATACAGTTATGCGCTTAAGAAGTCACCTTACGATGCACGATCCCGATTGGAGTACGTAAAACTTTTTTTGTCGTACGATGAAGATTTAGAAAATGCAGAACAAATTGCACTTACCGCGGTGGAGCACATACTGTCAGGTGCGGTTAACCATAACTACCCTCAGGCCAGTCAAATGGGCGCAGTACAAAGAACTTTACCTGGGTTATACCGGGCATTAGCAGATATTCAGTGGAGAAAAGAAGAATACACTAGCGCATTACTTTACCTGAACGCAGCTATTGATGTCTCAGAAGGCTCTAATTACGCGGCAAAGTTGATTCCTGATCTTATGTCCAAGAAGGCTGAAGCTTATCAAAAGATAGGAAATCTGAATTTGGCTATGCATACATTGATTGAAGATTATAAGCGCGAAGTAGCTGAGGAAACACTTGATAAAATTAGAGGGGTATACCTGATGCAGAATGGTACCACCGAAAACTTTGAAACATTCTGGAAAAAGAAAATGCCGCAAAAAGCGAAAACATCAAATAAAAATGCAGCCCCCGATTTTAACGCAAAAGATTTGGATGGGAACACCCTATCGTTGGCCCAGCTGAAAGGGAAAGTAGTAGTAGTTAACTTTTGGGGTATCGGTTGTGGGCCATGTATTGTTGAAATGCCAGAGCTTAATGAACTAGTAAAAAGATATCAAGGCATGGATGGCGTATTCATTGGCTTTACCGGCGATTCTCGGGAGAATTTAGAGCAATTTTTTAAAAAGAAAGAGTTTGACTACCAGATTGTGGCCAGGGCACGTTCCATTTCGCAAAGCTATGGTGTATCCGGTATTCCCGTTCACATTATAATTGATCA
>JBCCIX010000021.1:0-20269 GCA_039028075.1 Bacteroidota bacterium
AATTTGGAAAAAAACCGCCTAGTCGTAAATTCAAAAAATGGCAAGGTATATTTGCGGTGATGGTGTCGTCTTTGAGCGCATGGATCAAGGGTTCTAAACCTTTAGTCACCAAAGAAACCATTCAGTTAGCCAGTGATATGACCATTTTCGATAGTTCAAAAATTCAGAATCTCTTAAATTTTAAATTCAAAAAACTAGAAGATACCGTTAGATGGACAACCCGGGAACTTAAGAAAAATAACCTGTAATAATTACCGTTTCATATAACTTACAATTAGGTTTTTTTGTAAATTGATCAAACTTTCGCAACGTCAAATGAAGGAAAATTTCAAGAAAAAAAAAGAAGAGAATGAACTTATTAAAAGATTCGAAGAGCATGTAAAAAATAAGGTCTCCTACTTTTTTGAACTTGACAGCTTTGAACAAATCATTGATTTTTATCTTGAACAGGGCAAGTATACCAAGGCTTTAACCGCGGCCAATTTAGCGTCAAGTCAATACCCATTTTCTCCGGAGCTTCTCATTTCAAAAGCTCAAATTCTATCCAACCTTGAGAAGTACGATGAAGCTTTGGAATTATTAAATCAAGCGGAATTAATTCAACCTAGTGACGCTGAAATTCATTTTATGAAAGGTTCCATCCAGTCATTAGTTGGACAATACGAAGAGGCCATTAACTCCTATAGCTTTGCTTTATTGCATACTGAAGACAAAGATGAGGCACATTATAGTCTTGGCTTGGCTTTTCAAAGTTTAGAGCGCTACCCCGAGGCAATCGAATCGTACAAAAGAGCGATTGAAGAGAATATTTATCATGAAGGAGCACTTTATGAACTTGCCTACTGCCTTGATTATACGGAACAACTTGAAAGTAGCATTGATTATTACCATAAATTCATAGATGCCGACCCCTACTCACAAGCAGCTTGGTATAACCTAGGGATTGTTTACGGTAAACTAAAAAAATATAAAGAAGCACTTAAAGCTTACGAATATGCCATAGTGATTGAAGAGAACTTTTCTTCAGCGTTTTTTAACATTGGTAATACCCATCTAAAGCTAGATAATTATTCTGAGGCAGTTGATGCCTATGTTAAAACGTTAGAAATTGAAGGACCGAGTCCTGAAGTATATTGCCAACTCGGTTGCGCTTATGAAAAGACGAAGAACTTTGAATTAGGTCTAAAATATTTTCAAAAAGCCGCTAAGCTCGACCAAATGTATGATGAAGCCTGGTTTGGTGCCGGACGCTGCCTCGACCAGCAAGAGAAATGGTACCAAGCTCTTCATTTTTACAATAAAGCACTAAAATTAGATCATGAAAACCCGAACTACTGGAAGGCCATTGCCAAAGTAGAGTTCAACGTCGGCAATATAGTATCCAGTCTAGATGCTTATGAAGAAGCCTCCATGCTTATACCAGAAGATAAAGAAGTTTGGCTTAATTGGTCTCTGATCTATTATGAGCAGGGTGAATATGAAAAAGCTATAAATCTCATGTCCCATGCTTTAGAAGAACTTCCTGATGACGCTGACTTTATCTATCAAATAACCATTTATCTTATCTCAGCCGGCAAATATAAAGAGGCATTTAATTATTTGGAAAATGCGTTAATTTTAGATTTTGATAATCATACGGTTCTCTTTGATTACTTTCCACAACTGGAAACTCAAAAAGCCTTGTATAAGATAATCGACCAATTTAGAAACAAAACCTCCTGATGAATTATACTCTTAATAATATTCCTGAGCGTACTAAAAAGCCCAGGCAATACGGATTTACTATGGCTATGGATAAAGGCCTTAGCATTCGTGAAGTTGAGGACTTTCTCAGCATATCTAGTGATCATATCGATATTGTAAAATTTGGTTGGGCCACTTCGTATGTCACACCTAACCTGAACGATAAAATTCAAATCTATCGAGATGCCGGGATTCCGGTTTACTTCGGAGGTACTCTCTTTGAGTCATTTATAGTTCGGGATCAATTTAATGATTATCGCAAGGTGCTTGATAAGTACAAACTAGAATTTGCTGAAGTATCAGATGGATCAATAGAACTACCTCATGAAAAAAAATGTGACTATATCACTAAACTTTCGGAGCAAGTAACAGTGTTATCCGAGGTGGGTTCCAAAGATGAGGAAAAAATAATACCCCCTTATCAATGGATAAGCCTGATGCAAGCCGAACTTGAGGCAGGTGCGTGGAAAGTTATTGGAGAAGCGAGGGAAAGTGGAAATGTAGGGCTTTTTAGATCAACGGGAGAGGTTAGATCGGGTCTCGTACAGGAAATATTGACAAAAATTCCCTTCGAAAAAATTATTTGGGAAGCTCCCCAGAAAGCTCAGCAAGTTTGGTTTATAAAATTGTTAGGCGCTAATGTTAATTTAGGAAACATTGCCCCAAGAGAGGTTATACCTTTAGAGACGATTCGATTGGGTCTCAGAGGCGACACTTTCTCTCATTTCCTGACCAGCAACGGAGAAGAATAAATTTGATGAAAAAAATTACGCAGCCATTGCTCCTATTTTTAAAAGGAATAGGTATGGGAGCAGCTGATGTTGTACCTGGAGTATCTGGAGGTACAGTAGCCCTAGTTACTGGTATCTATGAACGCTTGTTAGCAGCGATAAATTCCATAGATAACCAAGCCATTAAGCTGCTCTCCAAGTATGAAATCAAACGTTTATGGAAGCATATTGACGGCCCTTTCCTTCTGGTACTCGTTGGTGGAATTGCAACCAGCGTAATTACGTTAGCCAAAGTAGTGACCTACCTTCTCGAGGTTTACCCCATTCAGTTATGGTCATTTTTTTTTGGCTTGATCGTTATTTCAGCTATTCTGGTTCTAAGGAATATAAAATCATGGGCTGCTGATAAAGTAATTTTACTGTTGATCGGTGTTGCCATAGCCTATCTTATTACTGAGGCCACCCCAGCTACCACACCTGAAGGGTTATGGTTCATCTTCTTGAGCGGAGCAATAGCTATTTGCGCCATGATCTTACCCGGGATTTCGGGTAGTTTTATTCTGTTGATCATGGGTAAATACGAATTTATTGTTAATGCGGTTAACGACCGTGACATACCGATTATTTTAACATTTATGGTAGGTTGTATCGTTGGATTACTTTCTTTCGCTAGAGTCATTTCATGGTTATTTAAAAGGTACCATGATTTGGCCATCGCTTTATTATCGGGTTTCATGATCGGTTCGTTAAATAAAGTTTGGCCGTGGAAGTTACCAGTCCAGTTTCGATTAAATTCTGAAGGGGAACAAGTGATATACATTACAAAAAATGTACTTCCTGCAGAATATGCACGAGAGTTAAGCCAAAACCCTAATCTTTTCCAGGGTCTTTTATTTATGGCGCTTGGCATATTTATCATCGTGGCTATCGAAAAGATTGCAGCCCGTTTACGATCTGCATAATGTCGCTTTACGGACTGGTTGGTAGAACTCTGCAGCACTCCTTTTCAAAACAGTACTTTTCCGAAAAGTTCGAAAAGGAGAATCGTAAAGGCCACATCTACGAACTTTTTGAACTCAAGGATATTTCAGAGATCGATGCCCTCAGAGAAAAATCGAGCCTAAAGGGTTTCAATGTCACCATTCCCTACAAGGAGGAAATTTTTCCCTATCTGAAATTTGTGGAGGAAAATGCCCAGAGAATTGGAGCCGTAAACGTGGTGAAAATAGTTGGCGGTCAATTTTATGGCTATAATACAGACTTTTTTGGGTTTAAAGAATCTCTAAAAAACTGGTCTATTGGCCAACTGGATGATCAAAGTGCACTGGTTTTAGGTACGGGCGGTGCCTCAAAAGCAGTGGTAGCTGGGTTGAATAGCCTGGGCATTAGCAATTATCTAGTCTCAAGAGCCAAGTCCGGTGACATCATGGGCTATGAGGATCTCACACGTGAGATCATGGAGAAAAATAAACTCATTGTAAATACTACTCCACTAGGAATGTCCCCGAACTTAGAAAGCAGACCGGAATTACCTTACGAATTTATAACGGCAGAACACTGGATGTATGACCTTGTTTATAATCCTGAAGAAACCCTGTTTTTACAGTTGGGCAAACAGAAGGGAGCGCGTACTAAAAATGGCTTAGAAATGCTTTTTTTGCAGGCTGAAAAGTCGTGGGAAATTTGGCAAAATCAAAATAATGATTCATAACATATATTTGGTCAATTTTATGTTGAGGTAGTTTTCAATCGTACTAATCAATGAAATTTAAACTCACCAGCGAATATCAACCGACGGGAGACCAACCGGGAGCGATTGCCCAACTTTCCTTGGGAGTAAATGAAGGAGAGCTTTATCAAACCCTTTTAGGCGCAACAGGTACCGGCAAGACCTTTACCATTGCAAATGTTGTTCAAGAAGTCCAGCGACCTACGCTGGTCCTAAGTCATAATAAAACCTTAGCTGCCCAGCTTTACGGAGAGTTTAAAAGATTCTTTCCGGAAAACGCTGTCGAGTACTTTATTTCCTACTACGATTATTATCAGCCGGAGGCATTCATACCCAATTCAAACTTGTATATCGAAAAAGATCTGTCGATTAATGATGAAATAGAAAAGCTAAGATTAAGTGCCACCTCGTCTTTACTCACAGGAAGGCGAGACGTAATAGTCATTGCTTCGGTCTCCTGTATTTACGGTATCGGCAACCCGGAAGAATTTGGTAAAAATGTTATCAATCTTAAAGTTGGGGAACAAATAGCGCGAAACAAGCTTCTTTTTGCCTTGGTAGACATTTTATACAGCCGAACTACGGCAGAGTTTAAACGGGGAAACTTCCGCGTCAAGGGGGATACGGTAGATATATATATTGCATATGGCGACTTTGCCTACCGCATCCTTTTTTGGGGTGACGAAATAGAAGCTATTCAGCAAATTGAGCCATCAACAGGGAAGAAAATTTCTGATGAAAAGATCATTACCATCTTCCCCGCCAATCTTTTTGTGACGGGAAAGGAATTACTCAATCAGGCGATTCACGAAATACAAGATGATCTGGTAAGCCAGCTACAGCTATTCGAGAATGAGCGTAGGCATTTGGAGGCTAAAAGATTAAAAGAAAGAACCGAATTCGATATCGAAATGATGCGCGAATTGGGCTACTGCTCAGGCGTTGAGAACTATTCGCGTTATTTTGACAGGCGCAAGCCGGGAGCCAGGCCCTTCTGCCTGCTTGATTACTTTCCAGACGACTATTTAATGGTAATAGATGAAAGCCATGTTACCGTGCCGCAAGTCAGAGCCATGTGGGGAGGTGATCGTTCAAGGAAGGTAAATTTAGTTGATTTTGGTTTTAGGCTTCCTTCCGCCTTGGACAATAGACCCCTGACTTTTAATGAATTTGAATCTTTACAAAATCAAGTGGTGTATGTTAGCGCTACTCCCGCAGAATACGAGCTTCGGAAATCCGAAGGGGTAGTCGTTGAACAAATAATTCGTCCAACCGGACTACTAGACCCTGAAATTGACGTTCGCCCAAGTGGTAATCAAATAGACGATTTACTTGAAGAAATTGACGAAACGGTAAAAAAAGAAGAGCGGGTGCTGGTCACCACACTCACCAAACGCATGGCCGAGGAACTGACCAAGTTTCTCGAAAGGGCAAGTGTAAAATGCAGGTACATACATAGCGAAGTAGATACGCTTGACCGTGTAGAAATATTGAGGGAGTTGAGGTTGGGGATTTTTGATGTTTTAGTGGGCGTAAACCTTTTGAGAGAAGGTCTTGATCTTCCGGAGGTATCGTTAGTAGCCATACTAGATGCTGACAAAGAGGGCTTTTTAAGAAATGAACGATCTTTAGTGCAGACCATTGGGCGTGCAGCTAGAAACGCCAACGGCCGTGTAATTATGTATGCGGATAAGATTACAGAATCTATGCAGACCGCCATAGACGAAACGAATAGACGCCGTGCTCTACAATCGGAATACAATGCGGATCATGGCATAGTCCCTGAGACTATTCTAAGATCCAAAGAATCCATCCTGGAACAAACCAAAGTAGCTGATAAGAAAAAGTCATCAGTGAAGTATTACGTAGAAGACGAAACCACTTCTGTAGCTGCTGATCCTGTGGTGAGCTATATGGACAGAGACCAGCTTCAAAAAGCGGTAACCAAGACACAAAAATCCATGGAAAAGGCCGCTAAAGACTTAGACTTTATAGAGGCGGCGAGATTAAGAGATGAGTTAATGGAACTTAAGAAGATGCTGGAAGAAAAGGAATAACAGAAAGAACTATTCTTCCGTTATATGTAATGCTAAAGAGATCTGTTATGAAGAATAGTTATGTATTCCTGGCCATGTTTGTTTCCTCGCTTTTTGGCGCTTTGTTAGCCGGTGCAATTATTCTATCGTACGTCAATCCCGCCAGTCAGTCACCAATTCTCCAGAAAAAATCCATTTCAGATCGGCAGAATGAGACAGCTTTTGCGGCTACCTTTGACTCTTCGCACATTATACCCAAAGGAGTTAATTTTATCGATGCCGCAGAAAATGTTACTGCCGGCGTGGTCCATATACGTTCTTCTTATTCTTCCGGTGGATATAGCATGAATCCGCTTGACGGCTTCTTTCAAAATCAAAGCCAGTCCTCAGGTTCAGGAGTTATTGTTTCTGCGGATGGCTTTATTGCTACCAATAACCATGTTATTGAAGATGCAAATAGAATTGAGGTAGTTTTAAATGACAATCGTAGTTTTCAAGCAAAATTGATCGGTACCGACCCTACTACTGATTTAGCGCTGCTAAAAATAGAGGCTACTGACCTCCCTTTTATCAAATATGGTAATTCTGACGAATCGGTTCCGGGGCAATGGGTACTGGCCATCGGCAACCCATTTGATTTAAACTCTACGGTAACTGCCGGAATTGTTAGCGCAAAAGCCAGGAATATCGGCATTTTGAGAGATAGAAATAGTCTTCAAATTGAGTCTTTTATTCAAACCGATGCAGCAGTTAACCCTGGCAACAGCGGAGGAGCACTGGTGAATCTCAAAGGCGAGCTCATTGGTATTAACACGGCAATTGCCACGCCTACTGGCACCTATGCGGGTTATTCATTCGCAGTACCCGTCACCTTAGTTCAGAAAGTGATTGATGACCTGGTAGAATTTGGAGAGGTACAGCGAGGTTTACTAGGTATAAGAATTGGAGATGTAAATGCCCAATTAGCTGAGGCACGTGACTTAAACGTAGTCAGTGGTGTCTTTGTAATTTCAGTTAATAATAATAGTTCTGCGGAAGAAGCCGGGTTAAAACAAGGCGATGTAATTATCGCTATAGATAATATGCCCGTCCATAATGTATCTGAACTTCAGGAGTTTGTGGCTCGTAACCGTCCGGGAGACGCAGTAAAAGTCACCTATGTTAGGGATAACGAAGAATCCACCGTAATAGCTACGTTAAGGAATACCGAAGGACGTACCGAAATGGTTCGTAGAAGTTTCTCGAAAAAACTAGAAGGGGCCAAAATTGAAAATCTAACTATGAGTGAACTTGGAAGGCTAAATATCGATAATGGTGTCAGATTAGAGGAAATAGCGGCAGGTAAATGGGAGGATGCCGGAATCGAAGATGGCTTTGTCATAACTAAAATTGATAAGATCCCCATCTCGAATATTGCTGACCTGCATTTGACATTACAAAATAAAAAGGGAGGGATTTTGGTCGAAGGGATAACACCGGCAGGTAAAGAAAAAGTATTCGGGCTGAATTGGTGAGTGGTTTACTATCGCACTTGAAGTTTTCAAACAAACCCTTTCTATTCCTACCTTTGATCTCTACTATTTCTATAGATTTGCCTGGCCTAAGAACTTTGCAAAATGAACGAATTTGGTATTCCCGAAGCTCTGAACTCCCTGGGTTTAGATCATGAAAATAGTGGAACTTCAACGGGTAGTCAATGGCTACCCCGTACCGGTGAAATTATAGAATCTTACTCGCCGGTCGACGGCTCACTGATCGGGAAAGTCTACGGTACTACCGAAGAGCAGTATCAGGAAATTGTTGAAAAAGCGCAAGCTGCCTTTAAAAAATGGCGTCAAGTACCCGCCCCAAAAAGAGGTGAAGTGGTAAGGCAAATCGGTGAAAAACTTAGGATGTACAAGGAAGCCCTGGGAAAATTAGTTTCCTTCGAAATGGGAAAGTCCTACCAAGAAGGTTTGGGGGAAGTACAGGAAATGATCGATATCTGTGATTTTGCCGTAGGCCTTTCTAGACAGCTCCATGGACTTACTATGCACTCAGAACGTCCCCAGCATAGGATGTATGAGCAATATCATCCATTGGGTGTAGTAGGTATTATCTCTGCATTTAATTTTCCTGTTGCGGTATGGTCATGGAATACTATGTTGGCCTGGGTGTGTGGTGATGTATGCATTTGGAAGCCATCTGAAAAAACGCCATTATGCAGTATTGCTTGTCAGAATATTGTTAGTAAAGTCTTTAAGCAAAACAACGTCCCCGAAGGTGTTTCATGCCTTATTAACGGTGACTATCGTATGGGGGAGTTGATTTCTAATGACCAAAGGATTCCGTTGGTTTCAGCAACCGGTTCGACAAGGATGGGTAAAAAGGTGGGGGCTGCGGTAGGTTCCAGGTTGGGCAAAGCTTTATTAGAACTTGGAGGCAACAACGCAATCATTATAACCGAAAATTCTGATCTGGAAGTAGCTATAATCGGTGCGCTTTTTGGAGCTGTAGGCACGTGCGGTCAGCGATGTACCTCCACCCGAAGGTTAATCATCCATAACTCTATATATGATGAGGTTAAAGAAAAACTTCAGCGTGCATACGGTCAGCTACGGATTGGAAATCCAATGGATGAAAACAATCATGTCGGTCCGCTGATCGATAAAGATGCAGTTAAGATGTATGAAGATGCGCTCAGGGCTATTAGGGCACAAGGAGGAAATATCCTCGTAGATGGCCAGGTATTAGCGGGTGAAGATTATTTATCCGGCTGCTACGTAAAACCTGTAATTGCGGAAGTTAAAAATGACATGGAAATTGTTCAGTGCGAAACCTTCGCGCCAATTCTCTATCTAATTAAGTACTCGAGTATTGACGATGCCATCGCTTTACAAAACGATGTTGCTCAAGGTCTTTCGTCAGCAATTATGACTCAAAATATGAGAGAGGTAGAAAAATTCTTGTCACACCAAGGCTCTGATTGTGGTATCGCCAATGTAAACATAGGTACCTCCGGTGCTGAGATAGGTGGTGCTTTTGGTGGAGAAAAAGAGACCGGTGGAGGTCGGGAATCAGGGTCAGATGCCTGGAAAGTCTACATGAGAAGACAGACCAATACCATTAATTATGGCCAAGATTTACCGTTAGCACAGGGTATCAAATTTGATGTATAACAACGAAAGTAATTTTGAGATCAGTGGCCTTTCATTTATATTTAGGCATCACAATCAAACCTTTTTAGATGTTCGATCGTCAGAAAAAATACACATCCGTAATGCTTATCGATGATAATGAAATTGATAATCTAATCAATCAAAAGATGATCGAGGCGGCTAATATGGCCGAATATATTTATACACACACAGGGGCTAAGAGCGCCATCGAATTTCTTAAAAACATCGAAAAAATAGATAAGCTAGGTGAACAGGTTTTGCCTGACATTATTTTTTTGGATATTGATATGCCATTAATGGACGGGTTTCAGTTTTTGGACGAATTTGAAAAACTCGCCGATTCAACGCGTGAAAAGTGTAAAATAATTATGTTAACATCTTCCATTAATCCTCGCGACTTGGATAAGTCAAAAAAGTACAATTACGTTAGGCAGTACATAAATAAACCGTTGGCCCAAGAGAGTTTGGATGGTATAGACCTTTAATTGGCTGTACCATGAGTCCCAACACCTTTTGGTAGTACCATAAAGTAGTGGTAAAAAATTTGCCTCGTCCAAAGACAATAGGTCCTTTTGGCTCTCATTTCAGGCGCATAAGATATTGAGTTATTATTACATAGTACAATTGCCCAACGGAGCAATTAACTAGTCAGAAATAATAACGCGTTGCGTATATGAATTATCAGTAAGTACTACTTCCACTATATAGGCACCACTCTTAAAACGTACTGCATCTACCTCAAATCGGTTCAGCCCTGCTCTACCTTCTGCCTTTTCAATGTAAACAATCCTACCCTGGGTATCTGTAATTTTCAATACTACTGCCTCTGGCTTTTCTAATCTGAACGTGCCCCGAAGGTTCTGATCTACCACTGGATTTGGATAAATAGATAAAACAGGACGCTTAAGCTCTTCTTCCGTGCTCGTGACAGAACCATTAGCAACGTCGTTTTGAATTTGGAGATTGTCAATACCCCATCCCCAGAATTCGGTGTTAAAATCTGAAAATAGTCTGAAACGGATAAATATAAGCTGGCCCGGATCGAACGTAGTAGCAAGCCTGAAACTTGTCTCTTCAAAATCAGATTGTGTGCCTGGTACATCGTTCGTTTCTTTAGCTTGCCAATCATTGCTTTGAGAGGCATTGTAGCTATCCAATAAAAACTGCCAGTTTATTCCATCGGTAGATCCCTCGACCACGACAAAATCTCCTGAACCCGAGCCAGATTCGACGATTGCCACATTATCAAAAAGGATGGTGGATTCGGCCAGTTCACCCACACGTAGGGTAGTAGTGAGCTGAGCAGTGGCCTCAGTAAACGATTGATAAGGGTTTCTGCTGGATAAAAGTCCATTGCTAAATCCGGCTTCCTGACCTATATCAAAACCAGAAAGAAGAAAGTTTTCTCCCGTGGAGTTGTTGAAATCATTAGAGTACTCGTCGACAATACGCGTTTCAAATATATCCAGCAAAAATGGGGTAGATTCTACTAAATTATCTGCTACATTACCTCGAAGTACTAAGCTAGCTAGATCAGCCTGCGTTGAGGAAACGTTTGACTCAAGTGTAAAAATAAAAGTACCGGTACTTTCTGGGGTTTCCAATGGAAAGGATTCATCGCCGTCAATTACAAGTTCAAGTTCATCGTATACTTCCAGCAGTTGGACAACGAAGGCCACACCTCCGGTCGGTGTCTGTGCAGCGTTGACGATATTCGGTATAAACACCGTTGGGGAGACAGCATCAAGCGTTGTAGTCCATATACCACGACCATGAGAAGCCAGCACAACTTGATCCTCAGCTACCTGCATTTGCCAGACCGGAACATTGGGTAGATCAGAATCTAGTAAGTGCCATGAGGTCCCATTGTCGTTGGATTCCACGATACCAATTTCGGTACCTACCCAGATGGTATTTAGATCATTGGGAAGCACTAATAAACAGTATACGGCTACATCGGGGAAGCCGTTATCGCTTGTTCCCGAACCATTTTCAAAACCGCTCAGATCTTCCCAGGTCACTCCAAGATCCTGACTGCGCAGCACCTTGGGTCTATCGGCAAATGAAAACAATGAATAGGCAGTGTTTTCTTCTTCTGGATGGGTAAAAATACCGCTGGTCACGCCTAGTGGAATCGTATTATAAATTGCTGTGGGTTCGAATGAATCTCCGGCATCCGTTGAAACAAAAATATTTCCGTCGCCGTCCATATTTCCCCCTGCCCATACTATTGACGGATTAGCCAGTGAGACTTCAATATCTGAGATATTGTTAAAATCCCACTTATCAGTAATTGGGGTTAACCGCCACTGGTCAAATCCGAAATTTGTATTCTTCCAAACGCCTGAAAGGCCTACGGCATAAAGTACCCCTGGATTTTGATTTGAACTACTTATCCGTGAAACGAACGGGCCTAAACCAGCTCCATTATCAGTAAGGCCGAAGTCAGCTGGGTAGGTTTGGCTAAAATCGCCTTGCCCTGCATTCCGAGAACCTAAAAAATTATTAAACTGAGACGAAACAATGACGAGATCTGGATCTGAAGAATTCCAAACTGCCTCAAATCCATCTCCAAATCCAGACCTGAGGTAATTTGATGATTCACTGGCCGATTCAGTGATTTGTGAGGTCCAGGAACCATTATCTTGTAGTCCACCGGTGTAAACATCAGCTCCAGGCTGTTTCACGGCACCATAAAACTGCCCCGTATTATACCCTTGGCCTGAAAATATCCAGGTTCCATTGGCTTCTCCCGGGTTGATTGAAGGTAAGGTCAGATATACGCCGCCATCATTTCCATTCAGTATTTGAAAAGTGCCCGCAGTCGCATTCAAATTGATTGCTTTTAAATAATGGTGATCAGGATGTAGACTACCTTCCTGTGATGTGGTACCGAATTGCCCCCCCTGATCAAAACCGTTTACCGGATTTCCGCTAAACATATTTCTTGCATTAGAGAGATTTACAGTAGATCGTTCGAGAATCTCAAGTACCGTAGGGGTAAGTACGAGTTGAGATACTGGAAAATCAGTAATCTCCTCTGAAGAATTCGAAATAGGCCAAATGAAATACATTTGTTCAAATTCCTGCCCTCCGTTCACGGCAACATTCGGGTTTGGCGTAGAGGCACTGTACTCCAGATTGTGAATAAAAATATATTCCCGTCCCGAAACGGGATCATTTTGAGGCGTAAGATTAAAGGAACCGTTTCTTTCCTGGTCGCGGAATGAAACCATAAGTTGCTGCTCAGGAACAGCGGAAATATCCCAAACTTCAAAAGGAACACTTATGTAATCTTGATATTCATATTCCGAGTCTGGTACTTGTGAGGTACCGTTACCCTGATCTCCTGACGTAGCAGGAACTGTAAACCTATGCGCATTTTGGCTTAGTCCATCGCCAAAGCGAATTTCTACTTGTCTAAATTCACTTGCCGAGCCTAGGTCACCGGCACCCCCCAGGAAAGATCCTCCAAAATTTACAAAGCTTAAGAAAGAGGTTGTACCCACCTCTTGTGACCCTATCGTAAATATTGGTTCGCCGATGGTAGTGTTGCTTACAACAGCTTTAAAAAGATCGACTCCGCCCATGTAAACCGTGTTCGCATCAAATGGATGAGCCATAACTACATTATCATAGTTACCTTGAAGTAAATTATCAATATTTGTTTGTCCGTTCTCCTCCCTAGTTAGGCTCCAGGTGATTCCCGCATCTCGCGAGATATACAAGTCGGCATCAGTCCCGTTTGACCCTCCTTGAGCGTAAGCAAATACGTGGTCGGTGTTTACGGGAGAGATATCCAACTCTATTCTTCCGGAGGAGCTAAGCACAGTGCTAGAAAAGTTCCATGTTAATCCGGAGTCGATTGATTTGTAGATACCCGTAGCGTTTAAAGAGGCATATTGGACATTAAAATCGTCGGGCGAGGCGATGATTTGCTGTATTTCATTTTCCGAACGGAATACTTCCGTCCAACTGTCCCCTCCGTCGGTTGATCTTAAAATAAACGAGGTTGGGTCGTCGGGCTGCCCCACAGAAATAAATCCTATACTGCAAACCAGCAGTAAATCAGGATCAGATGGACTTACAATAACACGATTGATATTAGCGAACCTTGCATCTGCTGCCGTACTTGCAACCTGTTCAAAACTTGACCCTCCATCTGTGGATTTAAAAATGCCGTTGCCGTTACTGCCGGTATTAACACCTGGGTTGGCAAAACTCTCCCCGGTACCCACGTAAAAAATGTCAGGATTACTGGGACTTCGAACGATTGATGTGGTAATCAGATTGGGCAGATCCGGGGTACGATTAACCCAAGACTGGCCAGCATCATCCGTAAACCAGATACCACCACTTACGGCTCCAGCAAGCCAGCTGTTTTGTGAAGCGTCTTCCTCCAGCACCACGATTGAACGCGTTCTTCCCGGAACATTAGCAGGACCTCTACTGGTCCACGTAACGCTTGCCGTTCTAACCGATTTTCTGCTTTTCCCGTGCTGGCTTAATTCAGTAAACCTGTAGTTATTTGGATAGTTCGGTTCAGTGAGATCGGAAGGTGTTTTTCTAAGTTTGTCTATCTGAAAATATAAACCTGGATTATCAGGGTTTTTGTTTTTCAGGTAGCTCCTGTAGGCGGCCGGATCATTGAAGGGTAATGTTTTTGGATCAAAAGAATAGGGTTTGCCTACGGGCTTGGATACCTCTTTTTTACAGCCGTTGAGACCTAGCGCTAATAAACCAAGTAGTGATATTTTTATACAATCATTTATTTTCATTTTCTGTGCTCTGTCGGTTGCGACAGCTTTTTTGTTCTTACATCAAAGAGCATATAACCATCGGATATTTCAGGTCGCTCAATCCTGCTTTGATAATCATAAATTTTTATAGTAAACTCATCTTGCCAAGACACCGTTCCGTCTGAAAGTGTACGCTCGTACGACCAATCATTGTCATTGAGCTTGAATACAACAAATTGTAAAGGCTTGGATAATCCTGGAATCCTCTCTTTAACAGCTGGCTGCTCCATTCCAATCACGTAGGTTTTACTCGTATTCCAAATTTTTTTAAAGTTGTTATCTCCAAAATATTCACTTAAACGAATATCTATTTCGCCCGAGTTGCCTTCAAAATTAGCTGTTTTGCAAGATGGATACAGCGCTAAAAAGAATAGTAACTGTTTTAGAATGTAACTTTGTCGCATATACCGTGAAAGTGCAATTTTTTTTGTTTTTCTGCCACTACCAGGATGACCTAATTACAAGCTTGACCGTACAAAATGACCCATTTTGAATTTACAGCTTTGCATCAACAAACCGGGCCAACCGTTTGTGTATTCCTATTTCTTAGAACAGCTAGTTAAGACTATATTGGAGTGAAAATTAAATAAGAATCAATGAAAGAACCCAGACCGTGCCGGTGCCAGTTATTCTTATTAACGTACGCTATGCTGCTTACCTTCTCGAGCGCGGCACAAGATATTGACCTTAGATCCGTATCAAGCACTTATGCCATTAAAGATGCCACCATCGTTCAATCACCTGGTAAAGTTATCAATGACGGTATTGTATTGCTCGAAGATGGCGTGATAAAAGCAGTTGGTAAATCCGTTACCATTCCTGCCCATGCGCAGATTATTGAAGCTGATTCAATGTACGTCTATGCGGGTTTTATCAACGGACTCTCGCATGCGGGTTTGCCAAAACCGAAAGAGAAGACGTTCGACAGAGGCAAAATAAAAGATCCCGCCAACCCTCCCAACGAGTTGGCTGGCATCCAACCCGAACAAATGGCGAGTAATTTGCTTAAACCTGCTGATGAATCCGTTTCTAGTCTACGCAAACTTGGATTTACAGCGGCACACAGCGTACCCCACGGGCGAATGTTACCCGGTAAGGGTACTTTGATTTTATTACATGGATCGACTGCTGATGAGATGGTGCTGATTAATGAAACTTCTATGTTTTCTCAACTTTCAGGCGCTCCTCGCAGACTTTATCCCAATACGGTTATAGGAGTAATGGCCAAGTACAGAGAGCTTTATCGGCAAGCTTCTCAAAGCAAAGATTATCAGATAAGGTATAAAAGTAACGCTTCTGGAATGACAAAACCCGAACAGAGTTTTGTGGAAGAGGCATTCTATCCGGTCCTAGAAAAAAGAATACCGGTGGTATTCAAAGCGCAAAGCGTCTTAGATATTCAGCGGGTGTTAACTTTACAATCGGATCTTGGTTTCAATTTAGTTCTGGGAGAAGTTAAACAAGGATGGGATGTGATAGATAAACTAAAAGGCTCCGACGCTAAGGTCTTTTTGACACTAGATTTTCCCAAAATCAACGAAGAAAAACCAGATTCTGTTACCATCGAGGAACCTAAAACTAAAACAGATTTTGAGCTAGAAAAGGAGCACTTAGAAAAACGTAAGCAAGAAATGATCGAAAAACACTTTCTGCAAGCCTCTGCATTTAAGGAAAAAGGCATCATATTTGGATTTTCAACACTTGAAGTTAAACCAGGGGACATCAAGAAAAACCTAAATGCACTTTTAGACTTTGGAATGGATGAATCTGATGTTCTTGCTGCTCTCACTACTCATCCCGCTGAGCTTCTGGGCGTTTCAAATATCATGGGCACGATAGATGTAGGAAAAATGGCCAATCTGATCATCAGCGATAGACCCTATTTTCAGAAAGAGTCAAATTTACGCTATGTTTTTGTTAATGGGAATATTCATGAATATGAAGCCAAACCCGATAAGAAGAAGGAAAAGGACACTGATAAAAATTAAACCATCACACATGAAAAAGCATGTTCTGTTGATTTTTCTCTCGCTTTTCATTTTAACTATAAAAGCTCAGGAGAAGGGATCCGTTTTAATACAAAAGGGTACTGTTCTTACCATAACTAATGGCGTTCAAGAAAACGCTGATGTGTTGATAAAAGATGGTAAAATACAAAAAATAGGTCAAGGACTTAAAGCGCCTTCAGGAACTAAAGTAATTGACGCTCGAGGCATGTATGTCATGCCTGGAATTATCGATGCGCATTCGCATATTGCACTGGATGCAATTAACGAAGCTACTAGTCCGGTAACCGCTGAGGTGTGTACAGGCGATGCCGTAAACCCATTAAACATCTCCATTTACAGGGCTTTAGCAGGAGGTGTTACTGCTTCGCACGCCATGCACGGGTCTGCTAATGCCGTTGGTGGCCAATGTGAAACCATCAAACACCGGTATGGAACTGTAGATCCGGAGGAGCTGAAGATGAAAGGCGCTCCGAGAACGATTAAATTTGCACTCGGTGAGAATCCAACTCGTGTGCATGGCTCGGGAAATGGCATTCTTCCCCGAACCCGAATGGGGGTGGAAGAAGTGTTTAGAAGATCATTTTCTAAAGCACAGGAATATACAGCCGCTTGGGATGCTTACAATTCGAAAAGAAACCAAAAGGGCTTCCAAGGAATGGCTCCCAAATATGATCTGAGATTGCAAACCTTGGCTGATATCCTAAAAGGGGAAATAATCATCCATTGTCATTCCTACCGGGCAGATGAGATTTACATGCTGATGCAGGTTTGTAAGGATTTTGGTATTAAGAAGCTGGTGTTTCAACACGTGAATGAAGGGTTTAAAGTAGCTCCCGAACTGGCAGAATTCGGTGCTATGGCATCTGTATTTGCGGACTGGTGGGCGTATAAATTTGAGGTTTATTATTCTACGGCATACAATGCCACGATTTTAACCAAAAATGGAGTAGTTACTTCTATTAATTCAGATTCTGGCGAATTAATCAGGCATCTGTATCATGAGGCTGCTAAAACGCAAAAGTATGGTGGGCTATCTGATGATAAAGCGTTGGAGCTAATTACCATTAATCCGGCTAAACAACTTGGTATAGACGATCGTGTTGGTTCGTTGGAAGTGGGTAAGGAAGGAGATGTAGCCATATTCAAAAATCATCCGCTTTCCATTTACGCAATCCCGATGTACACCATTGTAGACGGAGTAGTAGAGTTTGATAGGGAAAATGATCCTGCGGACATGCGCATATACCCAGATATTGACGAAAAAATTGACGTTACTATTGCGGTCGCTGATAGTGAATATGATAGATGCATGCAGGACACGGAGTTCTTATTTGAAAACTAAGTAGTAATGAAATCATCACTTAATCGTACCCTATTAGGTTGTCTCATGGTTCTTGCTCTTACAGCTTACGGTCAAAACGCAAAAGGTAAATACGCCACTTTTGCCCTGACTAATGCTACGATTGAAACAGTAACCAATGGTACCATTCAGAATGGGACTTTAGTAATCAGTGCCGGTAAGATTGAAGCCATTGGTTCTAACGTTACTATTCCTTCAGATGCTGAGACTATTGATTGCTCAGGTTATACCATTTATCCTGGCTTAATCGAAGGTGGGGCCCGACTGGGCCTAACTGAAGTGAACTCCGATGCCAGAACAAGGGATTTCAATGAGATAGGGCAAGTTATTCCACAAATTCAAGCGTTAACGGCGGTTAACCCTAACTCCGTGCTCATTCCGGTGACGCGTGTAAGTGGTGTGACTACCTCATTGGCCGTTCCTTCCGGAGGGTTATTCTCAGGCACAGCCGCATTAATTAACCTGTATGGGTATACACCCGATCAAATGTATGCAGGTTTCAAAGGTATCGTTCTCAATTATCCGCGTTCTGGTAAACGAGGTAGATGGGACAGGCAGGATGATGAAGAAATAAATAGAGCATACAAAAAAGCTATTAAAAATCTAAATGATATTTGGACCAAAGTGGCAGAATACCACAAGTTGGATTCGGCAATCAAGGCCAGTGGCAGTAGAAAGAATTTAGATTACTATCCAGAAATGGAAGCCCTACTTCCGGTTTATCGCGGTGAGATGACCCTTCTTTTAGAGGTGAATGCAAGTAAGGATATTAAGTCGGCCATAGAATGGGTTAAAGGCAAAGATCTAAGAGTGGTATTTACCGGTGTTTCGGAAGGATGGAGAGCGGCTGAGGAGTTGGCGGAGGCAAATATTCCGGTAATCACAGGTCCCGTCTTGAGCAGACCGACTCGTGCCTACGATCGCTATGATAGACCTTACGCTAATCCTGGTTTGATGCACAAAGCAGGTGTTAAGGTGGCAATCAGAAACAATGGAGCCGAAAATGTAAGAAATTTACCCTATGACGCAGGTTTCGCCGCCACGTATGGTATGGGTAAGAAAGAGGCTTTGGAGGCTATTACCATAAATACCGCGGAGATTCTAGGGGTGGAGAAGGAATTAGGTTCATTGGAAGCTGGCAAAGTAGCCAACCTATTTGTAGCGGATGGGGACATTTTTGAGACCAAAACGCAGGTGAAACATGTTTTTATCAGTGGCTGGCAAATTCCAATGGAAAGTAGACATACGAAGCTATATGATGAATTTTTGGATCGAAATCCCGGTATTAAAAAGTAGGGGTAGCCCGGTTGAAAGTCTTAGGTAGCTTCGAAAGCGTTTTAAACGTTACGTTCAGTCATTTTTTTAGACCATCTGAGATGTGAATGCCGGGTAAGAACAGGACTAAGGGGCTATATTTTATAGGTTAAGTCTTGTATTGAGGATACACGACGATTTTTTAAATTGCCTCTATGGTCTTCATCTCCATGATGGAAGACTCTCATGACCTTTGGAATAGTTAAAACAAATTTTCTCAGTGTTCTCTTGATCATTAACTTGTAAAGTAGAAATAAAAATACAGCTGTGCAGGGTAAATGACCTCCAATAGCCGCAGACAAGTGCATTTAGGATGAAGTCAGAAACTCAGATTTTGATCCTTTGATAACTTTCATAGGCTTTAAGCGAGTAAAGAATTTTACAGGCCATGCATTCTATTTGACTCTTAACAATTCCCAACTTCAAATAGTATTTACTCCCTTGGAATACTATTTTTGCAGCCATGGCAGAACAGATCCTGATCCTCGACTTTGGCTCGCAGTATACTCAGCTAATTGCCAGGCGCGTCAGAGAGTTAAATGTTTATTGCGAAATCCATCCTTACAATAATATCCCGGAAATTACTGATGAAGTTAAGGGTATCATACTATCCGGGAGCCCGTGTTCAGTACGTCAGGCCGACGCTCCAAATATAGATTTTGGTTCTTTTCGTAAAAAAATGCCAGTCCTGGGTGTTTGTTACGGAGCGCAGCTTATGGCACAAAAGGAAGGTGGCCATATTTTGCCCTCTGAGATTAGGGAATTTGGTAGGGCCAAACTATCACATGTGGATCATCATAATGATTTGATGAAAGAAATTAATATTGATTCACAGGTATGGATGTCGCATGGAGATACGATCTCTGAGTTACCTCCTAATTTTGAGGTGATCGCTAGTACATCTTCTGTTAGTGTAGCTGCCTATAAGATACATAATGAGCAAACTTATGGGATACAGTTTCATCCTGAGGTAACCCATTCGACTGACGGAAAGCGACTTTTAAGAAATTTTGTGGTTCACATCTGTGGGTGTGCCCAACACTGGACCCCGGATGTATTTGTTGAGTCGACAGTAGCTGATCTGAAATCCAAATTAGGTAATGACCAGGTAGTTATGGGACTTTCAGGAGGAGTAGATTCCTCTGTTGCGGCTACGCTCATTCACCAGGCTATAGGAGACCGATTACATTGTATTTTCGTAGACAATGGACTTTTACGAAAAAGTGAATTTGAGGAGGTACTCGATTCCTACAAACACCTGGGACTCAATGTCACGGGAATTGATGCCAAAGCTAAATTCTACGAAGCACTAAAGGGACTCACCGAACCGGAAGCGAAAAGAAAAGCGATAGGCCGTGTATTTATTGAAGTGTTTGATGAAGAGGCGCAT
>JBCCIX010000022.1:0-20210 GCA_039028075.1 Bacteroidota bacterium
TTAAGTAAATACCAATCGTCTGATGAGATATAGATTACATAAGGATATACCACCTTAAATTCCTGATGTAAAGATATGTTGGTATGCTGGTTTTTTAGATTGGAAAGGTAACTTCTTGCTTGAACAACAAAGTCGGTGTTATTATCTACAATTGCTAATGTTGATAAAATTTGGTCGGCTTGCTTTTGACGTTTATCCTTTGGAAAGACACTGTCTAATTGAGGATAGCCTTCTTCTACCAATTTGATCAAATAAAGAAAATCATACTGATAGTTATTGAGTCCCTTTTGCGTGATTTTTTCTTTTAGCGTGTAGTTTTTTACCCCTGTCTTCTGCAAAAAAACTCCGCAAGAGGAAAATAGTAAACTAACTAATAGCAAGAAAAATATTTTATTCATCTGGTTTGCCTTTTTTGGCTTGCCACTAACATGCAGAATAAAACACTTGGCCAGGGTACAAATTCACGTACCTTTTGCCATCTGACCCAATAATTTCGAGCTTTCAAAAAAAGCCCTGACATTGCTGCCAGGGCTTATCCCAAAACTTACTTACATTAACATGTTATCAACCTATATCTATATAACAAACAGAATGCCAATTAGTTTGTCATGGCCAATAAAATATCGTGTTGAGTGATGATATGTACCTTATGAGACTCATCGCGAACCAGAATAGCCTTGTTATCTTTATTGATCATGGAAGATAGAACGTCCAAGGTATTATCTAAGCCAACAAATGGGATCGGGTCGTCCATGACCTCTCCTATGTCCTGATCTTTAATTTCAGGAGCTTCAATTAATTTCTCTAGCAGTTTAGCGGCGCTTACACTACCTACGAAATGATCCCCGTCAACCACCGGGATTTGGTCGATACCTTGCGAGTTGAGCATTTTAACCACAGCATCAACCTTATTCGAAGTATCGACGGTAAAAAGTTTCCCTGTACCATTTTTATGAGATATGATATCTTTCGCCGTGGCGTATTCCCTAGCTTCTATGAATCCGTGATCTTTCATCCAATTGTCATTGTATACTTTACCCAAATATCGGGTACCATGATCCGGTAAAATAACGACCATAACATCATCTTCTTTTAAGTGCTCACGCGCATACTCTAGCGCTCCGTGCACCGCAGAGCCGCAGGACCATCCACAAAAAAGCCCTTCTTCACGAGCCAACCTGCGCGTCATGATAGCCCCGTCTTTATCGGTGACTTTTACGAAATGATCGATCAACGAAAAATCAACATTTTTTGGCAAAATATCTTCGCCTATTCCTTCCGTTAGATAGGGATAAACTTCATCCTCATCAAACTCACCGGTCTCTTTGAATTTCTTAAATACTGATCCGTAAGTATCTATACCTACGGTAACAATTGCTGAATTTTGTTCTTTCAGATATTTAGAAGTGCCGCACATAGAACCGCCGGTACCTACACCGGCGGCATAATGGGTCACTTTACCTTCGGTTTGCTTCCAAATTTCGGGGCCGGTGGTTTCATAATGGGCCGCAGCGTTAGATAGATTGTCGTATTGATTCGGATAAAAAGAATTTTTGGTTTCAGCATTAAGCTTTTTTGCCACTGAATAGTAACTCCGTGGATCATCTGGTGAAACATTAGTGGGGCAAACAATGACTTCAGCGCCTACCGCCCTCAGTATATCTATTTTTTCCTGCGATTGTTTATCCGCTAAAGTAAAGACACACTTATACCCTTTTGCTATTGCTACTAAAGCAAGGCCCATCCCCGTATTCCCAGATGTACCTTCAATAATGGTGCCGCCCGGTTTTAAAATACCTGCTTTTTCAGCATCTTCAATCATCTTCAAAGCCATTCTATCTTTCATAGAATTACCCGGATTAAAGTACTCTACCTTTGCCAGCACCGTTCCCTTTACACCATAGGTCAGATTATTTAGTTTGACTAGTGGTGTATTTCCAATGGCTTCAATTACCGAATTATAATACATTACTACCTGTTTTCTATGTTGAGCAAAGCTATGCATACCTTCATTCATTTTTCGACATGATTGCAAGTATTTGGTGCATCAGTCAAACCAATTCTTTATTAATACCTAAATTGGTCAATATATGAGTAGGCTTACGTCCATAGCGTTAGTGTTTCTTCTCCTTGTTACCCTAACTACAAACGGGCAAGACATTTCGTTTAAAATAATTGATGAAAATGACGGCGCCGAAATACCCTTCGCCACCGTATATTTTCCGTCTGTTCAAGTAGGGTACAGTTCGAATTCAGAAGGATTTTTTACCCTACGGCTTACTAATATAGACCTGTCCGATAGTCTGGTAGTATCCAGTCTGGGATATCTACCGGCTAAAATTAAGGTAGGCCAGGCACAAGCCAGCGGGATAGTGCGTTTGAAAGCTGACCTGAGAGTACTTGACGAAGTAATTATATCGGCAAAACGTGAGAGCGCTAACTCATTGGTGAAAGATATGGACAGGTTTCTCAAAAACAACCTAGGTAAAGATCCCTATTTTCTCTACGCTTTCTATAAGGAAACACTGCAACACAAGGAGGAATATATAGGGTATACTGAGGCATATGGCGTATTTCATATTTCAGGTTATCAACCTTCTTTTAACCGTAAGAATGAGCTATTTTCTTATGATCTGGCCCAATGGAAAAACATAAGACGTAGCAACTATTCCGCTGTGGCTGACTGTGATACCGTGAAAAAGGCGTTTGCCATCGGTAATCTATTAAAAGTTAAAAGTGAATACTTATTTGATGGCCCTCTAAATAACCCCGATGATTTTGAATTTGCTGTCGACAGCGTCTTTTCAAATAACGGCACGGAAATTCTCGTCGTCAAGTTCTCGTCAAATCAAGAAAAATATACGGGTGAGTTTTGGGTAGACGAAACAAATAACGGTCTCCTATTATTTCAGGTGTATGACGAACATATAAACGAGAAAATTGGTGCTACCTGTAATCCACCTTCCTCAGGAGATTTTACACTCACGTTTTTAATGCTTGACGGTGAGTATTTTATAAATACGATTTCGCTGACCACCTTCAATGAAGCAAAGAACTTGCGGGAGGAGCTGGTGATTCGAGGCGGAGAGTTTCGCAAAAACGACGTAATGAAATTCAATTATGATCAAAGAGTAGTCATTTACAATGAAATGGTCAATCCACTAATTATGTATGATCAACATTTTTGGGATGAAAATGCGTCCAAGGTTGCCCTTGAAATCCGGGAAGACTTAGCATCGGATGAACCTTTGACCGATCAATTTTTCAAGTTCAACGGAAAGCGAATTATACCCTTACCCGAGGAGTTTAATACGTATGAAGAGCTGTACAAAAAACAAGACTTGTTTCAAATGTTTATGCTTAACAGCGACTTTTAATTCACGCCAGCTAAAAGGTAAAGTACGGCCATTCTAACCGCTACTCCATTTTCCACCTGATCCAAAATTATTGAGTGTTCCGAATCGGCTACATCACTGGTCAGTTCTACTCCACGATTGATTGGTCCAGGATGCATTACGGTGATTTTTCTGTTTAAGCGGTCCAGTAACTTTTTGTTTATACCATAGTATAACGAATACTCTCTTAAGGTAGGGAAATACTTAATTTGTTGGCGTTCTAATTGAATTCTTAGCACGTTGGCCACGTCACACCAGCGTAAAGCTGTTTCAATATCAAGTTCCACTTTAACTCCTAAGGAGGTAATGTGTTTGGGCAGCAGCGTAATTGGACCGCAAACCATCACTTCAGCGCCCAGTTTTTTCAGCGCCTGTATATTGCTTATCGCTACCCGGGAATGCAAAATATCTCCGACTATTACTACTTTAAGGCCTTCTAGAGATCCGTATTTCTCATTCAGGGAAAACGAGTCAAGAAGTGCTTGAGTAGGGTGTTCATGCGTGCCGTCACCGGCGTTGATGATATTGGCACTAATATGATTGGCCAAAAAATGTGGTGCTCCAGGGCTACTATGCCTCATTACCACCATATCCACTTTCATAGCCAATATGTTATTGACTGTATCTAATAAAGTTTCTCCTTTTTTTACTGAGCTTGACGAAGAGGAAAAGTTTATAACGTCAGCTGATAGACGCTTTTCAGCTAACTCAAAAGAAAGTCGGGTTCTGGTTGAGTTTTCGAAAAATACATTGGCTATGGTAATATCTCGCAGGGAAGGTACCTTTTTTATAGGTCTGTTGATCACCTCTTTAAAATTTGCCGCTGTTTCAAAAATCAATTCTATGTCCTTTCGGGTAATATCTTTGATGCCAAGGAGATGCTTTTGACTCAGTTGCGACATTTTAATTTTCTGTATTTATCAACCAGATTTTATTCTTCTTGTAACCTTGTGCTTCCAGTTCCACCAAAACACGCTGAGATTCAATGGTATTTACCTCCTGCCCCACATAATCAGCAGCAATGGGTAAATCCCTGGTGTACTTTCGATCCATCAATACCAATAGCTCCACTTTATCCGGACGGCCGAATGCCATCATAGCGTCTAACGCCGCTCGTACCGATCTACCTGTGTACAAAACATCATCAATTAAAACCACATTTTTCTTTTCAATAATGAAATCTACCTTCGTTGTATTCGCCTTTGCCGGTGTTTCCCTTCGCCTAAAATCATCACGGTAAAATGTAGTATCCAAATAACCTAGGTCTATTGATTTCCCAACTTCACCTTCAAGACGTGCGTGAATCATTTGAGCTAGAAAAATGCCGCGAGGCTGCAAACCTAGAATAACCGTGTTTTCAAAATTTTCGTGGACCTCAAGAAGTTGATGACATAACCTGCTAACCGTTATCTCAAGCAAGTTGGAATCAAGGATGAGTTTGCGTTTCGTGCTCAAAGCGGAGCAAAGATAAAAAAGTTTAGGATTGACCTATGGTGGCAGCGCTACAAAAGTCTTAAACTATCTAGGTCGACCCATGAAGGACCTAAAGTCAATCGTCTTTTACGGTTTCATTTTCGGAAAAGTACCGCCCCGATTCTCATGTATAAAGTTATACGGCAGAGCAACCTAAGCCTTTACCACAGGAAATAGTGAAAAAGTACGACCTATCCCTAAAAACAATCCCCGGTGCCTGTCGCTTTCAGAATCATTCTCGGTCTTAACACTTGAATAAGCTTACAAAGCACTTCATTTTTCATTTTCTACTTTCATTGGCCGAGTTAAAAACCCTGGTTTCCATTTTTAGCACAAGTCACAGACTTGCGTCAATTGAAGGAGTTGGGTTAGTTTCAGATACCTTCTCGTGCTTCGTTCACCATGGACTTGATGGAAGCACACACTGCGCTTGTGCAGAACAGAGTACAAGTCTTGAACTTCCGAAGGACTACTTATATTCCACCTTGTTTATAAAAAATACTTCGCGTTTTGGATCCAGGCTTTCATTCGTTCTATTAATCACGGTTTGGGTACCGTAAACAAAGAATGTATTGTCATACCATTTGTCCAGTCCAATTAGATTTGTCTGACCTTCTAGGGTTTCGTCCCCGTCATATTTCAGCGCGACATCTATTAACTCTTTGCCTTCAACTACGTCGTTCTCCATGATCACCTTAGATCTGATTTTATTATCATAAACGTAGAGTAACGCAATGTTATCGCCATTCTTAGCGGCGTGTACAAACTGTTCTAACTCAAGCGAAATCACATCGTTTATTTCAAAACTATTATCCCAAAGAAGATCCCCCGATTTGTTAAATCCCAATACTACAGCGTGTGTGTATCTATACCCGTCAAAGACCAGTGAGGAGTTGTAAAGACCTCGATTGATAGTGCCTATCGGATTGAAAAAATTGCCTCCTGCTCCACCACTGACATTCCTGTATTTAGGATAAAAGGCTTCGCCCATTAGAACGTATTGGTTTTCATATTCGATCAGATCATGTACTAAAAAGCGATAATTAAATTTTATCTTTTTGTTTTTTATTTTCCTTCGTTCTATTCTATTTCTCACCCGTCTTTCTCGACCAGCTCGCATATAGTTGAAGAAATTTTTAAGCTCAGCGTAGTTGTAAAATTTCTTTTTTTGTTCTCCAAAACGATTTAAGCTGTAAACAAACAACCCCCTGGAGTATTCTGAGTTGTACCTCCCGTAAACACCTGCTACCAACTGAGAATTGCTCTCCATTTGTTTGGTACGCCCGAAAAGTAAGCTTTTAGTTCTTTCCGTATCCAGGGTTACTTTTTTAACTGCATTACCTTCAAAATCGAATGTGTTTACAAATAGCGTATTTTTTTTGTCAATAGTGCGTCCGGCAATGGTAACATCAAAAGTCTGATTATCGTTGATTTTGATGTCAGAAATGGTAGACTTCTCATTGAAGATCCCAGGTAAGACCCGTGGTACACGATCATCGAAATTATAGAGTATAACAATGGGCCGGTAATTGAAATACCCGGCAATTACAGCAGCATCTTGAGTGGCTGTAAAATCAAAGTAACTGAATGGTATATAGTTTCGAATTGGAACTCTTAACATCTCGCCTTCCATATTCCAGCTTATCAGTTCCAGATTTCTGTTTTTTGTGGCGAAATTGTTAAACAGTAAAAAAAAGCGGCCGTCATTATAGTAATGATCTACCAGTTCAAAGTCTGCACTTAAGGAATGTATTTTCACCCAATTCACCTCAAAAGATGTGTTTAAATGGGCCACTTTCCAAACTCCTGCAGGGCTGCCACCACTCTGACCCGTCATTCTTTGATACAAAAAAATACCGTCTTTACCTGAAGATACAACTTCAAAAGGCCCTTCTTTTTCTAAGGGGATTTCAAATCTTTCGCTCTGCGTAATTTGAGCGAAGAGCACATTCGTATAAAATGCAAAGAAGAGAATGAATAAAAGTCTACTCAAGAATCAATTTATTTATGAAGAGAACATGTCTTTTCGGGTCCAAATCAGGCACATCTTTATTGTG
Source organism: Bacteroidota bacterium (assembly GCA_039028075.1). Classification (GTDB taxonomy): domain Bacteria; phylum Bacteroidota; class Bacteroidia; order Cytophagales; family Cyclobacteriaceae; genus Fulvivirga. The sequence goes on from JBCCIX010000022.1 coordinate 6,926, forward strand.
AACTCGGTGAAACCCCCAAACCAAAAAAGAATAATCATGCCAAGTTACCACTCGACCCACTCCCTCATAGGTGTGTCTAATCTCATCTGATTTATGCGGTAATTTTATGTCCAGTTCGCCTTCAGATAACACACTGTCCATGAGTATGGTTTGGTACTTTATTTTATCTTCCGCCAAATAAGCCATGTGATAACGCCCACCTTGTCCGGTTAAATCTACTACCTGCTCAAGCGAAAGAGTTTCGATATCCTCAATGGGGAAACTATTGTCCCATTTTAACCGTCCTTTTTCATCCAAGCTCAGTGCAATGGACTCATAGTAATTAAAGCTGTTAGCATCATCAACTCTGGAAAGCCGATTAGGCTGAGTAACAAATCTGGAATTAGCCCTCGTGGTCACACCACCAAAATAAGGGTTTCCGTAATGGTCCATAGGTAATGACCTGGAGACGTAGTCAAATTTGGGATGGTATACTTCTGCCGTGATTAAATAGCCTTCACCATCCCAAGTTACTTTATTCATCCTGATTCGGGTGCTGTGCTTGTAGGCTTTACCGTCTTTTTCTTTTCGTTTTGCCTTCTCTTTCAGCCTGTTTGCCCTGGAAGGATTCATATAATCAAAAAAGTGAGAAAGCTCAGCTAGAGAGTGGTACCTGAATTCATTTTTTTGGCCAGTAGGTTTAACAATTACGAAGTATATGCCTTGTGCGTACGTAGAATTTGGGGCACCATAAGAACCGGTTATCGCAATGTTGCCGTTCACAAAATCCGTCGATTTCGCACTTAACACCCGATATTTATTTTCAAACCGTATCTCTCTTTCAAACAGGATGTCGAGGTTTTTACTGTAGGTTCTAAGTCTTAAAAAGTGGCCGGTGTAGTCTTTTTCCAGCGTAACCGCGTTAAAAGTACTGTTCTCATTACTTCGTAAATCAACTACATCACTTTTATCCTTAAAAAAACCAGGAACCACCACCCAATGATCTTCCCCGAGTGTATAAGATAAAAGGGTAGGACTTGAACGAACATAGCCTCCAAGAATGAGCTTTTCTCCGAGAATAGTGAGATGTGTAAGGTCAAGCTCTACTTCATTTTCGATATCGTAACGCTCTACTGCACCATCAAGCACGCCAATACGCATCAAATGGTAATTGGACTTGGCGAACTGACCTTCACTGTACAGAAGATATAAATGCCCATCCACCAAATCATACCCTTTAATCATATACTTTTCGTCAATTGCTAGTTCTTTTTCCCAGCGCACCTCCAGGTCAGTGTTTAAGGAAACGATTTTCCACACATCTCCCTTGTTCCTACTAAAGTCCTCCGTATCTCTGACCACGACCGCACCATCTTGCCCCGCAGGCAGTACGGTAAAGTAATCATCGGTATTCTCTTTTTCCATTTCATACCGGGCAGGTTGCTTAAGTTGCCCTGAAGTGGAAAAAAAACATAAAATAAGCGCTATAATCAGGACTATCTTCATCTATTACCTACAGTGGCTATTGTGCCAAATTCTTTTTTTTTAACTGGTTGTCTCGATACTCTTACGTTATTTACCATCACAATTTAGCTGAGAGGTTCATCGGCTTTTAACTCAAGATGTTGTCCGCGGTTTTCAGATTTTTCTGCAGACTCGAGGTCAATTATAATCTGGCGGCCATCAGTTCTTCTGTCTCGTAAGAGATCATCGTACGCAGATGCACCTGGCTCAGATTTCATTCGCCAATAGTTCATTTTGACTCGATTAAATAGTAAATACATTCGATTTGATAAATTTACGCAAATAATGATTTTATCAATTTATCGGAGTTAGAGGTTGGAAACAATCCCCCAAAACACGGGGTTATCTATCATCAAATGGCCATTCGCAAAGTACTTGTAATCCGCTTTTCCTCTATTGGTGACATTGTACTCACAACACCCGTTATTCGCAACCTTAAAACTCAATTTTCAGAGATTGAAGTGCATTACTGCACTAAAAGTGCCTACGTGTCAATCCTCGAAGGAAATCCATACTTAGATAAAATACATCATCTCGATGAGTCTTTGAATCAACTTGTTTCCGCATTGAAAAAAGAGAAATTCGACCTGATCATAGACCTGCATAGTAACTTACGGACAAGGATCATTAAGCTGAGATTAGGAGTGAAGAGCCACACTTTTGATAAGTTAAATTGGGAAAAATGGTTGTTTGTGAACCTGAAAATCAATAAGCTGCCCAACATTCATATTGTCGACAGGTATATGCAAACACTGGCCCCTCTAGGCATTAAAATGGATGCTTTGGGGTTAGATTATTTCATTCCTGAATCCGACGAATTGGCTATTGACGAATTGCCACCTTCGCATCAAAAAGAATATGTGGCGCTGGCCATAGGAGCTCAACATTCTACCAAAAAACTACCTTTTAAGAGGTTGATAGAGCTGTGTGATAAGATTAACAAACCTATTATTTTGTTAGGGGGAAAAGATGATTTCAAAATTGCCGAAAGGATTGAGGTGTTTTTCAGAAAAACGAATAAATCAGAACCTCGGGAAGAAGGTTTACTTGAGATGGGTAAAAAAACGGTTATTTTTAATGCCTGTGGAAAATATACGTTGAACCAATCGGCTTCTATATTAAAAAAAGCAAAGTATGTGTTTAGTCATGATACGGGACTTATGCACATAGCAGCAGCGTTTAAAAAGCAGATCTTTTCTATATGGGGAAATACAGTGCCGGCTTTTGGGATGTATCCCTACCGAACAAGGTTCACTATTTTCGAAAATAACAAGTTGGACTGCCGGCCTTGCTCCAAAATAGGTTATGACAAATGTCCCAAAGGGCACTTTAAATGTATGAACGAATCAATTTTTGATTTTTACTTACCTTGATACTTTGGATTGTACCAAGGCCTTGTATTCCTTGGGTGTAACACCTTCCACCTTTTTGAAGACTCTGTTAAAAGTAGATTTAGAGTTGAATCCCGATTCATACGCTATTCCCAAAAGATCTAAATGCTGTAAATCAGGGCGCATCAGATTATCTTTAAACTCAGCTACTCTCCTTTCATTGATCAAGTCGTGAAAGCTTTTTCTTTCACGAATATTCAAATACGCGGAGATCAATTGCTTCTTTACGCCGACAGCATTCGAAAGCGTATTCAAGTCGAGATCCAAGCTGGTGTGTACCTTATCTTTATTAAACAAATCATGTAATTTCTTTTGAATTTCATCAAAAGCATGTGAGTTATTATCGTACCGATCTCCACGGGCGGTTACAAAAAAATTCTTCAACCAGTTCAATTCTGTAAGGCCATGATAAACAAGAAATACGGAAGTAAGAATGTAGAATATAATGTTGAGATAGAAGAAAAAAGAAGCTAAGCTCAATCTTAGCTCAGATTGGTATTTCCAAAATATCAGGTCCAAAAGATTGACTAAAATAAAGGTAGCTACTACCATGAGAAATAGGCGATAGCGCAATCGATGTTTGGTGTTCTTCCATAGGGTTGTTTTCATGAACCCAATCGTTAAACACAAATAGATAATGAATAGGACAAACTTGGTTTCATAGAGGTATATGTTGGGTCTGATCTCCGCTACTTGATAGTAGTTGAGCAGCGCTATGAGCAGTACACTTGATAAATAGATGGCGGGAAGGGAAAAATGCAATAGAATAAAGTGGGTGCTAACCCGGTGGGCTACGGACCTGACGTAGGTGTAGATCAAGGGTCCGAAAAAAACATTAAGATGAAGATTTCCGATGATAACTTTAATATCCGGCTGGCTTAAATAGCTGTATAAAAAGGAATTTCTAATGGCATCGGCAAAAAGAACCAGAATAATACCCAAGATAATGTTATGACGTTTTCTTGAAATTAAATTGACTACCGAGATAACCAAGAGCTGAACCACCACCAAATACGCGGCTCCTTCAAAATAATGACTGCCTACTATTTCCATACTTCCGGTTAAGTATACGGAACTACATTGGTTTTAAAAACCGGTACGATAGAATTATAGGCCAAGAATAATGTCTCATAGGCTTAATGAGACTTTTCAATCTTTTCCAATCGCTAGGATTGATCAGAATTAACCAAGTTTTGTTTACATGCTCCCAATGAGAATTTTCCTGTCTCTAAGCTTTATCATCATTTACCTCGGAGCGTTTGCTCAAAGGGATAGTCTACGTTCATATTATGAAGCTGGAGTAAGTGCCTATCGAGCTAAGAAATACAGTCTTTTTTTAGAGTGCTTCAAAAAGGCGAATGAAATCCGACCGAATCATCCGACTATTACCTACAATTTGGCCAGCGCTTATGCTATAAATGAAAAAGTTGAAGCCAGCTTTATGGTTATACAACAACTCATCAACATGAATACTAACCAACTTGAGGTAATTAAAAAGGATTCGGATTTTCGCTCGATCGTAGAACTCCAGGGTTTTAAGGACTTAGAACAATACGCTGAACAAAAATCTTCTTTAATTTCAGAATCTCGAATGGACAATTCAATTAGATTAGATTCCATTCATATTGAAGGTATCGCATATAACCCAGCAAAAAATGAGTACTATTTAGGTGCGGTTAATACGCGCTCGCTGTTTAGCTATTCGGATACCGGACTTAGCGCGATAATTAATTTCCGCGATATACCTAATGTGTTTTCCATTCTTGGAGTAGCCTATCACGCCCTATCAAATTCGATATGGTTGTGCACTAGCGCGTTACCGCAAATGTCGGACTATTCGGAAACCAAAAGTGGGTACTCTTCCATCATTGAGTACAGCTTAGATCAAAAAAGGGTAATAACCGAAATACTAAAAAGGGGAGCCTCAGCCTTTGGAGATCTCACGATTAGCAAAAATGGTCGGGTGTTCGTCTCCGATGGACTAAGTAACAAAATATTTGAAGTACAATCCGGCGATACCGTACTGTCAACCTTTGTGAACCTATCGTCAGAAGCATTTAACTTACAAGGATTAGCGCTATCTCCAAACGAAGAGTGTCTCTTTGTAGCTGACTACATCAGCGGTATTTTCAAAATAAATACAGCCACTAAATCAAAAACCAAAATTGCGTTGCCCAAAAATGTATCACCAAAAGGAATAGACGGATTGTATTTTTACCGTAACTCACTACTCGCTATTCAGAATGGCACAACGCCATTTAGAGTAATGAAATTGAACTTAGACGCAAAAAAAGAGAACGTAACGGATGCTGAAATTTTTGATCAAGCGCGACCGGAACTGGGTGAACCTACTCAAGGCGTAATTAGGGATGACCGATTCGTTTACATAGCGAACAGTCCTTGGTCTCACTACACTGAGAATCTAATATTAAATGCGGAGCAAGACCTTCTTTTATTATCGCACCCGCTTAAGGCAGACCACTGAGGCTAATACGCCCTTACGAGTTTACCTTCCATATAATTAACGAAAGAGCGATTGGTGACTCTCATTCCCCCTTTAGTCGGAAAATTTCCGGTGAAGTACCAATCCCCAAGATGATCAGGACAGGCTTTATGCAGGTTATCAACCGTTTGATATATGATCTCGAGATCGGCCTTCATTTCCTTGGGCTTAACAATCTCGCCTATTTTGGCCGAAATTTCTTCGTAATCAAACTCGTTATACAGACGGTTTACCTCGTTAACATTACGATTTTCATCAAGCGCCAACTTACAGTTATCGAGAACCTCTTCAAGTAAATGTTCTTTTCCATATTCCTTGATCAGAGCGATCATTGCTCTAAACGCCACAAATTCACTCATTTTTGACATGTCAATTCCGTAGCAATCCGGAAACCTGATTTGAGGGGCTGAAGAAACTATTACCACTTTTTTCGGCTCTAAGCGGCTAAGCATGGTCAAGATGCTTTTTTCAAGCGTTGTCCCTCTTACAATGCTATCATCTAGCACTACCAGCGTATCAACACCCTTTTTGATCACCTCATACGTAGTGTCATAGACATGAGCCACTAGATCGTCCCTATGTTCATCATCGGTGATAAACGTTCTCAATTTAGCATCTTTGAGTACAATTTTTTCTACGCGTGGACGGAACGAAAGAAATTCACCCATATCCCCCATGTGTGGTTTTTTATCAATGAGAATATCCTTTCGTTTGGCGCTAAGGTAATCTTCTAAGCCTTGGAGTAGTCCGAGGAAAGCCGTTTCTGCGGTATTTGGAATGTAAGAAAATACCGTATTCTTTAAATCGAAATTAATCGATTTTAACACTTGTGGGATCAATTTCTTGCCTAGCGTTTTCCTCTCATTATAGATATTAGGATCTGTACCTCGGGAGAAATAGATCCGCTCAAAACTACATGACTTTTTTTCTTTCGGTTTACTAAACTTTTCTTGCGAAAAATCCCCGTTTTTCTTGATGATTAAGGCATGGCCCGGTCTGACCTCATCAATTTGATCGTAATCAACATTAAAAGCCGTCTTTATAGCTGGTTTTTCAGAAGCTACCACAATAACTTCATCATCGTAGTAATAATAGGCCGGCCTTATACCTACAGGATCACGAGCCACGAAAGCATCACCATGACCTAGCATTCCCACCATGGCGTAACCCCCGTCAAAATCTTTACATGCTCTTTTTAAAACACGTTGTATGTTCAACTGGCTCTCGATCACCCCGGTGATCTCCTCATTAGTGAACTGATCTTTGTAGGTCTTGAAGAGCTCGTTATTTTCCTCATCCAGGAAATGACCTATCTTCTCCATCACGGTGACGGTATCTACCTTTTCCTTAGGATGTTGACCAAGTTTAACCAGAATATCGAAAAGTTCGTCAACGTTGGTCATGTTGAAGTTACCAGCTACCACCAGGTTTCTGCTCCTCCAATTATTTTGTCTCAGAAACGGATGGCAGTTTTCGATGCTATTCTTGCCATGAGTACCGTAGCGCAAGTGCCCCATCCAAACTTCACCCGTAAATGCACAGTTTTCTTTTAACCAGTGCTCATCGTAATAATTATCTTTACCCTCCCTTTTTGCTTTTCGGTATTTACGTCCGATTTTTTCAAAAATAGTTTTAATGGGTTCGCTGTCTGTGGAGCGATAACGGCTGATGTATCTAAGGCCAGGTTTTTGATCGATTTTAATATTAGCTACGCCAACACCATCCTGGCCTCTGTTGCGCTGTTTTTCCATAAGAATATACATCTTATTCACAGCGTAAGTCGGTGAACCATACTTTTCAATATAGTATGAAAGAGGTTTCCGGAGTCTAACGAGCGCTATCCCACACTCGTGTTTAATCGCATCACTCATAACCGTACCTAAAAGACAAAATTAATTTTATTTATAAAACCCAGCAACCAATCAGGTTTAAAGAATAAAACTAATAAGGCAAAAACTAAAAGTCCTGTAAAATAATTCTCATACGTGTACTTATTGGCCTCGTTATCAGCTAGCTGACTTTCTTTAGATCTGAAGATCATGTAAAACGGTATTTTTAAATAAAAGAACAAGGCAACCACCGTATTGAGTAACCCAAAAATAAAGAGTGCCAACACCCAGGGTTGACCTGCCATTGTGTAGGACTCCCACAATGAGGTGAAGATCAAAAGCTTAGCGGTAAAACCCGCTGTGGGCGGGAGACCTACCAAGGAGATCATCAACACCACTAAAAAGAGGGATAACAGAGGGTACTTCGTGAACATACCCGCGTACTCCTTTATATTCCTAATATTTTCTTGGCGCTCGAAAAAATTTATGACCAAGAATGTGGCAAGATTCATGATCAAAAAGATGAAGGCGTAGAAAAGTAAGTTCCTCGTGGCTTGTTCCGAAAGTGAGACGATGGGAATGATTAAAAAACCGGTGTGAGCGATCGATGAATAGGCCATCATACGTTTTACATTCTGCTGCCTAAGCGCCGAAAAATTCCCAAAAAGCATAGACAACATCGCCAATATGGATAGAATAGTTACCCAATTTATTGACCCAAGTCCAAACAGGTGAATAACTAAAAACCATTTCGCTAAAAACGCCAAGGCGGCAAGTTTTGGTACAACAGAAAATAAGGCTACCGTAGGAGTAGGAGCGGCCGTGTAAACGTCGGGAGACCAAACGTGAAAAGGAACGGATCCTGACTTAAAAAGGATTCCCACCATTATAAGACTTAGACTAATACTTAGCGGTACCAAGGGCGATTTCAATAGCGCATCCGTAAATTCAGGTGCCAAAAAGAAAAGTGAACCTGTCAAAGTATAAATCCAAGAGATACCGTACAGCATAGTGGCGGCAGACACCGCGCCGAAGACCAAATACTTAACCGCAGCTTCGCTACCTCGTTTTTCAAAGGTAAACAGCGTTAGGGCATAAGCAGAAATAGACATGAGTTCAATACCCAAGTAGACTATCAGTAAATGAGATGACATTACCAAGAGATGCCCTCCTAGCACTATTCCAAAAGTTAGCGTGTAAAACTCGCCCATAGATTTGAGGGTACCTCTGGCGGCGATTAAAATTGAAATAGAAGCTCCCAGAAGTAGTATTAGGCGCCAGGCAGCGGAGGCTTGATCAAGTTTAACAAAACCTTCAAATAAAAAATGCGCCTCTTTTGGCCAGCCTACTAATAATTGGCCTATAGCAAGGGCTAGGATAACGAGTGATAAGGGAAAGAGCAAGTTTTTCTTCCTAAGAAGATCTACTAAGATGAGTAGCAATAATCCCGCGACTAAAATTAACTCAGGAATAAAATAAGAGAGTGAGGTTAGATTGTTCGATATTTTATCAGCCAAAGAATCCAATCGCTACGCTAGAATTTAAGGATTGTATTAACGAAGGTAACGACCGAATCATTGATCAGGTCTAGTAGTAAGGACGGAAATATACCTAGCAGGAGCACGAATACGATCAGTGGAAGAAAAAGGGCAAACTCTCTGGTATTGACATCAATAATACGATCCGAATTGACCCTTTTCACATGATATTTTCCAAAAAACATACGTTGAATCGTCCACAAGTAGTAGGCAGCACTCAATACCAATCCGAATACGGCCGTTACCGCCATCCATCTGGGAAGCAGGTTGATACCTTCTACCGTCGCTGAACCGAAAGAACCTAAAAGCACCAGTATTTCTGCAATAAACCCTGAAAACCCAGGTAATCCAAGGCTGGCAAAAAAGAAGATCACAACGATAACCGTGTATTTTGGCATACGCGAAGCTAGTCCTGAATAGTTCTCAATAAGACGATCATGAGTTCTATTGTAAATGACCCCGGTTATCAGGAACAAAGCGGCTGAGATAAATCCATGACTTATCATTTGATAAACGGCACCGCTGACACCCTCGACACTCAAAGCCGCCAAACCAAGCAGTACAAAACCCATGTGCGATACGGAAGAAAAAGCAATCAATTTTTTAAGATCTCTACTCGCTAAGGCATTGAAAGCACCATAAATAATTGAAATGACACCTAACAAACCTACCCACCAGGCGTAATGTACGGCAGCGTCTGGAAACATCAGGTAGGCTGTCCTGAATAAACCGTATCCACCAATTTTTAGTAATATACCGGCCAGCACTACAGAAATGGGAGTGGGCGCTTCTACGTGAGCATCAGGAAGCCAGGTATGGAATGGTACTACCGGTACTTTAATCGCAAAACCTACAAATAATAGTAAGAAGCCCACGAAGCGCGCTGAATGCCCCAGCACTAACTGCGGGTTCAAAGTGCTCAAAAACGAATCGGGAATAACGTTTCCTGAATCCGTCATAAATACCATATTAAATGTTCGCACGAGTTGTTCCGGCAAAATTTCTCCATTTTGCAGCTTCTGCTGCACCTTATCGATAATGACCGGAGTTAAGGGCTGACCATCTGCCATTAGACCTAATTCAATGGCTGTGGCTCCGGGATCAATCACAGAGGTATACAATCCAATCATCACAATCAGTATGAAAATAGAGCCTAGCAAGGTGTACAGAAAAAACTTTATAGAAGCATATTCTCTCCTGGGTCCACCCCAAAGACCGATGAGAAAATACATTGGCAGCAGCATGAACTCGAAAAAAAGATAAAAAAGGAGAAAATCAAGAGCCACAAAGCAGCCGATGATAGAGGCATTAAGAACGAGATATAAACTGAAGTAGGCCCTCTCCCTCTCTTGAATATTCCACGAGGCTAGCACGCCGATTAACAAAATAATAATCGATAACACTACTAAACCCACACTTAACCCATCAACACCGAGAAAATACTCAGCCGATAATTTGCCCAGGGACTGAAGGTCTAAGTTAATCCAAGGTACGCGTTCAACAAATTGAAACGCTTCAATGGTGTAAAGGGCATCAGAAGGCTGATAGTCAAGATACAAATATACACCTATAATGAGTTGGATCAGGCTAATACCTAGGGCAATGAACTTGAAGTGTTCCTTTAATTTTTTCGGCAGGAAAGCGAGTATAAAAGCTGCCGACAATGGCAAAAAAATAAGTAAGGATAAAGAATATGCCTGTAGCATTTACGACTTATAGGATCAGAAAAATTAAGAGCAGTAAACTTACTAAGGCGAAAATAATAAAACTCTGAACTTTGCCATACTGAAATGACTTCGTCATACCTCCTACCTGGCTGGAGAAAAAAGCCGAAAATTTAATAAGACCATCTACGATAGTTTGATCAAACCATCGCAGTAAAAAAGAAAACACTACCCCAACCCATCCTAGTAGGTTTACCGCTCGGTCGATTACACGAGTCTCTAAAACGGCCAGCGCTGAGGTGGACACTCTCACGATTCGCAATACTGTTTTTTCGTAAATAACATCCAGGTACCAATTATTTAGGGAAAGGTTTTCCAGTAGCGTAAACTGGCCCGTTTTGCTTAACATTAATTCTCTACCAGGCCTGAATTTGAGCCATGCTAAGCCCGTTCCTAGGGCTACCAGGATCACGGAAATTACACCAACTAAAGCATGATTAGTAAGGTCCGGGATCACTACGTCGAATTCTGGAGTTACGTTTAATTTACCGGGAAGAGCCGCGAGAAACCAGCTGTGACTATAATCGAAAGGATTTAAACTCCAGATCAGACCCAAACTGAAAACGGAAAGTACGATCAAAGGAAGCTTGAAGTGCCAGCCAAATTCACGTAAGTCAGAGATTTCGATGCGCGGCCGGCCGAAGAATACAAGCAATAGTTGTCTGACCATATAAAACGACGTTAACAATACGGTTACAAAAGCCAATGAAGGAATTAAGTAAGCTACATTTCCAATCTGATACGACCAGTTAACCGATGCTATTAAAAGAGCATCTTTTGACAGAAACCCCGAAAATAGTGGAAGTCCCATGAGTGCAAACGATCCGACAAGATAAGCATAAAAGGTAACTGGAAGCTTTGATTTAAGTCCACCCATTAGGCGCATATCCTGAGCATCTAGTTCGAGGTGGTTCTTATGGGCTATTTCATGCATTGAGTGAATGACTGAACCTGCAGCCAAAAACAAAGCCGCTTTGAAAAAGGCATGGGTAAAAAGATGGAATAGTGCCGCTTCATAAGCGCCTACTCCAATTCCCATGAGCATATAACCTAGCTGAGAAATGGTGGAATAAGCCAGCACTTTTTTAATGTCAAACTGGGCAAGTGCCGCTACACCTCCCATAAAAGCCGTCAGTGCACCTATAAACGCTATTATAGATAGGGTCAACCCGTCCAGCAGGACGAATACTCTACTCATGAGAAATACGCCTGCCGCCACCATAGTAGCGGCATGAATAAGTGCTGAAACAGGAGTAGGTCCTTCCATAGCATCGGGAAGCCATACCTGAAGTGGAAACTGGGCAGACTTGCCCACAGCCGCCAAAAAAAATCCTATACCCAAAATACTGAGCCAAACTTTGGGTAGCGCGTTCAATTCGGAACTCCAATACCCATTTTGTATCTGAGAAGCCTCCATTTGGGACTGAATATCAATAAGATTGAAGGATCCAAACTGACACCAGACGATACATAGGGCTACAATAAATCCAGCATCTCCAATTCGGTTGACGATAAAAGCCTTTTTGGCGGCTTCAGAGGCCGATGTTTTAGTGTACCAGTGCCCGATAAGAAGATATGATGATAACCCTACCAGCTCCCAAAAGAGGAAAATCATCAAAAGATTATTGGACAGAACAATGCCGTTCATAGCAAAAGTAAAAAGGGATAAGGTGGCAAAATACCTTCCGTAACCACTATCTTGAGCCATGTATACTATAGAATAGAGATGAACCAAAAGAGATATTAAACTCACTACGGCGAGCATGACGGCACCCTGGAAGTCTACTAGCAAACCCACCTTAAAAGATTGATCACCGACACTAAACCAATCAACTTGGCTGGTCAAAACTTTTGTTTCGATGAAGAAGAGCACGTGAATAGCTCCAAGCGTAGACAGAAGCAGCAAGGCCACGCTACAGTATGAGCCAAAAGTAGCCTTGCCCGACGAAAGCAACGCATTAATGACAAAACTAAATAAGGGAATAATTAATATGAATATTACTATAAACACAAGAACAAGATCAATCCTTGATTTCTGCTATTTTATCGAGGTCAATGGTTTTAAAGTACTTATACACCTTTAGAATTATAGCAAGCCCTACAGCGGCCTCTGCCGCAGCCACTACGATCACGAAAAGTGCAAAAAACTGGCCTTCCGGGTCTTCGGATGTATTAGATGCCAAAAAATTAAGGTTTGAAGCGTTCAACATCAATTCAATTCCTATCAACACCATGATCGCATTCTTCCGGGTTAGCACAACGGCGAGACCTACTGAAAAAAGTACCGCACTGATGTAGTAAAAATGCTCCACCGGAATCACAATGCGTTGGATTTAAGATTGTTTCCAGCCACAATAGAAGCGGCCACGAGTGCGACTAATAATAAAACAGCGGCAACCTCGAATGGAAGTAAATAGGTGGTCAAGAGTTCTTTCCCCAAATTGTCCATCGAGGTTACTTTATATATTGGGTAACCATCAGATGTGAATTGTCGGCTTCCATAAATAAATAGTAACAGTACCGCCAAAGTGATGAGGGCACCTGAAACTCGATTTATACTACCTGCTGATACAGACTTCCCCGATACATCATTGGTGAGCATGACACCAAAAACAATCAAAACCACTATCCCTCCCACGTAAATCATGATTTGCGTAACAGCGACAAATTCAGCTGCTGTAAACACATAAAGAGCGGCAACGCTAAGCAATGTTACGATGAGTGCCAGTGCGGCATGAAGAATATTTTTCGTAAATAGGATATAGCCAGCGGAAACCACCGTAAGACTTGCGAAGAA
>JBCCIX010000023.1:0-19973 GCA_039028075.1 Bacteroidota bacterium
CAGAAATAGTTAGAGATCATGGTCATGTTTGAAGTAAGAGAAATCCATCGTGCCATAGGCGAACTGGCGTACGTCATATCGAAAGCACAAGCAGGTCACGAATTAGATGAGAAGAAGGCCTTCTTTAAGATCATCGAAGAAGAATTGAGTTTTGAGGCTTGGGCCGCTGAAAGTAGGTTTGAAATACTAGATGAAGTGGTGCACCCTACCCTAGATCATGCCTATAAGGAGGCTATCCATGAATTCAAGAAATACAAGGATCATCTTACACCGGAACTTAAAGAAATAACGTTACGAGTTGTAGAATCGGTAGCAAAAGTCTATTTCAAATCTGAGATTCAACAATTCGTTATTGACCGATTAAAAGAAGATCTGAAGAATCTGTAGCTTTTATGATTGGAGTATTAACGCTAAACGGCCGCCTGGTTGATCTAGGCAACCTTTCATTATTTCGTCCGCAAACTGCCTTTGAGCATTCTACTATCTCCTTCATTACGAAGTGGATGTCAAACGACAAGGAATTTTCTATTCAAACTTCCGGCTCTACCGGAAAACCAAAAAATATTGTACTTACCCGAAAGCAAATGGAGGTAAGTGCACAAGCCACCAATTCGTTTTTCGGATTAGCAAAAGAAGACACTATTTTTCTTTGTTTGAATACGGCTTATATCGCCGGCCAAATGATGCTGGTAAGGGCTATGGTAGGCCAATTGAATGTCATTGCCATCGAACCGAATTCAAAACCCATTTTACCAGAGCGCCCATCGATCATTAATTTTATGGCCTTTGTGCCACTGCAAATTAAAAACCTTTTAAAGGAGGGCTCACTTGACACGTATCGCCAATTGAAGGCTATAATTATTGGAGGTGCCTCTATAGATAATGAGTTAGAATGCGTACTGGAAACTTTGGCCACACCAGCTTACGCTACTTTTGGCATGACTGAAACGGTGAGTCACATCGCTTTGCGCAAACTTAATGGAAAAGATAAGAGCCAATACTACCATGCCCTGCCCGGCATCAAGCTAGGATTAGAGGACGGATGTCTAACCATTGAGGGCGAGGTAACCGAATTTAAAAAAATAGTAACTACAGACCTTGTATATTTTAAAAATGAACACACATTCAAATGGCTTGGTCGTAAGGACAATGTAATAAATTCGGGCGGCGTAAAGCTCCACATTGATCAAATTGAACAAAGGCTACATCCCATTTTAAAAAGATTAGACATCTCCAACCGATTTTTATGTGCAAAAAAGAAAGACGCTCTGTTGGGCGAGAAATTGGTGCTTGTTGTGGAGGGTCACCTAGATCAGGTCAATCAAACACACCTACTTTCCAAAGTTATAGACGAACTACCTAAGTATTGGGCACCCAAAGAAATTATAATCATTGAAAATTTACCTCAAACTCCTACGGGAAAACCAGACCGCAAAGCGCTGGACCAACGATTAATTAAAGGCAACCTCTAAAACTGAAGCTATAAAACCTTGATACCCAGGACGAAGGCTAAAGTTGAGCTTTTCAATGTGTCTTATAATTTTAAGGTCGTTCCTCTTTTAGTTTTACGATTTCTTTTTGAAGGTCTAACACGATAGAAGCCAATTGTTCTGTAGAAACTTCTGAACTATCATCGGCATCTGGAAATTGAAGACTGAGATAAGCTTTGCTGGCCCAAATTTCTATAATCTCGTCGGCATCCACCTGATAAGGAGCGTACTGCCTATTATCTGAAACCAGAAACAATTTACCATTATCATTTATATAATTAAAAACCCGCTTATAAACCACCCCTTCAGACTTGGTTACAAGGACATAGGTTTTCCCATTTTTAATATCTCTGAGGTCTTCTACAAACTCTCCAATGATTACCGTACCTGGTAAAATAGGTAGCATAGAATCCCCGGTTATCTCAAAGGCACGATACGTCGCATTACCAGGAAGAACCGGCAACTGAAATTTCGGAAGCTCTTTAATGTACTCAGGGTCGGCATAGCCATTGAGATAACCAGCCGCGGCCTTTTGAGGAACTAACTCGATATTCTCCTTACCTTGTTCATTTACGCTGACGGCGAGCACCTCTTTCCCTCTGGTAAGTGTATCTGTTTTTAAATCCGCGTCGGATAGTTTCATTACATTTTTATTGATGAGTATATCAACACTGGTACCAAATAACTCGGCCATCTTGATCAAGTTACTTATCCTGGGATCAGCGCGGGCTTCTTCGTAGGCTCCCACCAGAGATCGTTTAATGCCGATCTGTTCAGCAAACTGGCCCTGGGTAAGACCTAGCCTCTTTCTTAAATACTTAATATTTTCGCTAATTAAGCTCATGAGCTATGATTAAATAGTAATACATTCTCGACCTTTTTACCTCTCTCATTTAAGTTGAATAGATGGGAATTCGGATAATCAGAACTGAAAACTACTTTCACTTTCGACTCTATTCTCCCCACTACTTCTTTCAACGTAGTGCCCGACTCAGCTAATAAATAGCCGTAATGAGTTGGTCTATTGCCGGAGCTTACAAAAAATTGTATTTGACACTTCCCCGATTTCAATCGCTTACTTTTCAGTTTTAGTTTGTAGTTACTCACCAAGCTAATATTATTAGTATGCTTGTTGCGAATATACACATAAAAGCAATCTTCTTTGCTATTTTATACTAAAAAATTTAGTTTTTGAAAGATTTTTCAGCAATGTCACGCTTCAAGAGGTTGCTTAATCTTCCCTTCGTCACAAAAATGCTACGTTACATTGAAAAGAAACAAAATACTAATCCCCAACTTGATCCGACAATTTAAAATTGACCGTATCAAGTACCCTATTGACGGTACGGCAGTGCAGCCGTTTGGGACAAAATGAGCAAAACATTCGGCAACTTCGGCAAAAACCGCGCTCAGGTCAGATGGTCTCTAGTGCTGAACCCACCTTGTGAATTTGAAGTGCACCCGTTTTATACTCATACTTCTTTTTTACCGCGGTAATAAATAATTTCGCCCTGTATATGGAGGACGATTACAAGCACAGAGGTTTAAGGCGGCAACTGGTGAAAACGCTAAAGGACAAAGGCATTCAATCGTCATCTGTTCTCGCCGCCATTCGCACCGTTCCCAGGCACTTCTTTTTTGATCAGGCTCTACTTCAACATGCTTACCAAGATAAGGCATTCCCGATTGGAGAAGGCCAAACCATTTCGCAACCCTTTACCGTGGCCTTTCAAAGTGAAAAACTGGACGTGAAACCAGGTGACAAAATTTTGGAAGTAGGTACCGGTAGTGGCTATCAGGCTTGTGTACTTCTGGAAATGGGCGCTAAAGTATGTACAATAGAATATAATAAAACACTCTACAGGCAGACTAAACGCTTTCTCCCCACAATAGGATATCAACCCAAGTGCTTCCATGGAGATGGCTCGCTGGGATTACCTAATCACGCACCGTTTGATAAAATCATTGTCACTGCCGGAGCGCCTTCCGTGCCGGCCAGCTTATTGAAGCAACTTTCTACCGGAGGAATTCTTATTATACCGGTTGGTGATGAAAAAAAACAACAAATGGTCAAACTGGTTAAGGTTGATGACAAAAAAGTAAGGAAGGAAGTTTTCGATCGCTTCAGCTTTGTACCTTTGCTTGGAGACGAGGGATGGGGTTAAGTTGACGCATGAACGACTATGGCTAAAAAGAAGAAGAAAGTACGGGAGTCCTACGTGACCATGACCGAATTAGTGCTACCCAATGACACCAATACGTTGAATAACTTAATGGGCGGCAGACTTATGCATTGGATGGATATTGTTTCTGCAATTGCAGCTCAAAAGCACTCTAACCGAATAGTGGTAACCGCCTCTGTAGATAACGTATCCTTTTCCAAAGCTATTCAATTAGGTAATGTAGTTACGTTAAAGGCACGTGTGACCCGGGCATTCAGCTCTTCGATGGAAGTTCGAATAGATGTAGAAGCCGAAGACATTCCCAGTGGAAAAAAGTTCGCAAGCAATAGTGCCTTTTTTACTTTCGTTGCCGTCGATCAAAGCGGCAGGCCTATTGATGTGTCTGAAGTGGTTCCTGAAACGCCAGAAGAAAAAGAACTCTACGACGGTGCCCTCAGACGAAGGCAATTACGACTGGTCTTAGCAGGAAGAATGAAACCTGACGATGCTACTGAATTAAAATCCCTTTTTAACCTTAGCATGGATACATAGTGAAGGACATAGAAGAAATTAGGCATTTTATAACCGAAGAGATATACATCATTCCTGAAATCAATAGTCGTGAGCACAGCTATAAGTTAGATCCGGAAAAAAAGGATGAACATATGGTCAGGGAGCCTGCTCAAGAGACCTTTATTTCAGGAAATACCGCCGGTAAAGTGTTGATCATTGCGGACTTACCCCTTTCCGAAACTCATCTAGGTCTACTCTCTAAAATAATGGCTGCGGTAAATGTAAACCAGCAGGATCTCGCTTTCCTACCACTATCGCAAGTTGGACTGCTCACAGAAACTACACGGTTTCCCAAGTACATTTTGTTGTTTGGCGATACCCCTAGCCTGGACCTTTTACCTAACGTAAACTACGAAACGTTGACGTCAAAAGATAAAGTCTTTTTACGGTCCGCCTCCCTTGATATTCTTGAAAATAGCGTTGCCGATAAAAAGAAACTTTGGGCAGCATTGCAAACGATTTTTTTGGCTTAAATACGCGTTATAAGCCAGAACTATTATTTCATTATTATTTTGGTTATTCTATCTTTGCGCACTCATTTTAAGATGGTCCTTCTACGGGCCTTTTTCATTTAACAGTTGATCATAAACGAAATTATATTTAATGAATAATTTGATTTTTGTTCCTATTGGTTTGGCCATTATAGGCCTTGCATTCATGCTTATCAAAATGGCATGGGTAAAAAAACAAAGCGCGGGTAATCAAAAAATGCAGGAAATCTCTAAAAACATCAAGGAGGGTGCTCTCGCTTTTTTAAGCGCTGAATATAGATTATTAGCTATTTTCGTTGTGATCGCGGCAGTTGCACTGTTTGGAATTTCAATCGTGGTGGAAACCACAAGTTGGATGATCGTACCGGCGTTCGTTGTTGGCGCAATTTTCTCGGCGGTAGCAGGAAATATAGGCATGCGCATAGCCACCGAAGCCAACGCAAGAACCACGGAAGCCGCAAGAACTAGCCTTCCTAATGCATTAAAAGTCTCCTTTGGTGGCGGCACGGTGATGGGACTTGGCGTAGCTGGCCTGGCCGTTCTAGGTTTGAGCCTGTTCTTTTTAATTTTCGTAAGTTCCTTTATGGGCAGCGAAGGTTCTTTCTACACTCAAATGACCATCGTACTGGAGGCACTTGCCGGTTTTTCTCTAGGTGCTGAATCTATTGCCCTGTTTGCTCGTGTAGGCGGCGGAATATATACTAAGGCCGCTGATGTGGGGGCGGATTTGGTAGGAAAAGTGGAAGCGGGAATACCTGAAGACGACCCTCGAAACCCAGCTACAATCGCGGATAACGTGGGTGACAATGTAGGTGATGTAGCAGGCATGGGTGCCGATCTTTTCGGGTCATACGTCGCTACTGTGTTAGCGTCCATGGTATTAGGTAATTATATCATTAAAGATATGGCGGATGCCGGAGTTACCTTGGACGCATTTAACGGCATGGGGCCTATCCTTCTTCCGGTTATGATTGCCGGTGTTGGGATTATAACTTCTATCATAGGCACCTTTTTAATTGGTGTAAAAGATAACAATGCGAAGGAAGCTCAAGTACAGAGTGCTCTGAATTGGGGTAACATCACTGCCATACTTTTGTCGGCTGTAGCAGGATGGTTTTTGGTGGACTGGTTGCTCCCTGAAACAATCACAGGTATGCAATTTTTCGGTGAAGGCCCTAAAGATATCCCCAGTCAAAATGTATTTTACGCCACATTAGTGGGTCTCTCAGTCGGTTATCTTATATCATTTTTTACGGAATATTATACCGCGCTCGGCAAAAAGCCAGTTTTGGATATTGTTACGAATTCTTCAACCGGAGCGGCAACGAACATCATAGCAGGTCTTGCGACCGGTATGATTTCAACTTTCTCATCCGTTATTCTTTTCGCCGTGGCGATTTGGGGGTCTTACGAGTTAGCCGGTTTCTACGGCGTGGCAGTGGCCGCTTCAGCGATGATGGCCACAACGGCCATGCAGCTCGCGATAGACGCTTTTGGGCCGATTGCGGATAATGCTGGTGGAGTAGCAGAGATGAGCGAACTACCGGACGAAGTGAGGGAAAGAACTGATATTCTGGATTCGGTAGGAAACACGACCGCCGCAGTAGGAAAAGGGTTTGCCATTGCTTCGGCAGCTCTCACCGCCCTTGCGCTGTTTGCCGCTTACGTTACATTCACTGGAATAGATGGCATTAATATATTTAAGGCTGATGTTTTAGCAGCCCTTTTCATTGGAGGCATGATACCCGTTGTTTTTTCTGCCTTAGCTATGAAATCCGTTGGTAAGGCTGCCATGGAAATGGTAATGGAAGTACGGCGTCAATTCAAAGAAATTCCAGGCATTCTAGAAGGAACAGGTAAGCCGGACTACGCAAGATGTGTTGCCATTTCCACACAGGCTGCACTCAAAGAAATGGTGCTTCCGGGAGCGCTTACTATCATTACACCTATTGTGATTGGCTTTATTATGGGGCCAGAGGCACTAGGAGCTTACATGGCAGGTGTGGCGGTATCCGGTGTGATGTGGGCAATCTTTCAAAACAACGCCGGTGGAGCCTGGGATAACGCAAAAAAATCCTTTGAGGCCGGTGTTGAGATCAATGGAGAAATGACTTATAAGGGTTCCGATGCGCACAAGGCGGCAGTAACCGGCGACACGGTGGGTGACCCTTTCAAAGATACTTCCGGTCCTTCCATGAATATTCTCATTAAGCTGACTTGTCTCGTAGGTCTTGTCATTGCGCCGATATTAGGAGAAATAGCAGGTAGTGCCAATCACCATAGTTCATCAAAAATTCAGCAGAATGAAAAAACCGAAATAGTAGTTCCTAAGAACAGCCTTTCCTTAGATAACCCAAGGCCGGAAAATAACTAATGACGATATCGCCACTCATGAAAGCTCCTTGTCGGAGCTTTTTTTGTTTTAGGCTAAATGGAATATCTTAGAACGACCGAATTATGAAAGAATCAGCATTACTATTTATTCTACTTTCAGTAGGAGGAATTAGCCGGGGACAAAGTTCCATTCTAGGTCAATGGAATACTATTGATGATGAAACAGGAGAGGCAAAATCTGTGGTAGAAGTTTACGAAAAGGAAGGAAAAGTCTTTGGTAAAATTATTAAGCTGTTTCCCAATGGTGATGAAGATCCGGATCCAATCTGTAATCTATGCCCTAAAGATGACCCTAGGTTCAAACAAAAAATCATTGGGATGGAAATCATCAAAAACCTTAAAAAAGACGGCGATGAATATACTGGCGGCACGGTTCTTAAACCGGATGAAGGAAAAATATTTAAGTGTAAAATATGGCTCGAAAATGAAAACTTAAAAATCAGAGGTTACTGGGGATTTTTTTACCGTACCCAAACTTGGGTACGAGCCCGCTAGCCCATTTATTTTACCAAACAACTTTAGAATAGGTGTTTCAACTGATAATTTGTAATTCTCAAATACGTATTGGTTACCAGCCAATAACCTATTGTATAAAATACGAAGCTCGATGAAAGATAACGAGATTTTCGAGAAGATCTGTAAAGGTGACGAAAAGACACTCGAGTATTTGTACAAGAAATACTATCGGATGATGACCAAAATGGTCATCTCAAATAGTGGGTCTGAACAAGAAGCGAAAGACATTTATCAAGAAGCCTTAGTTGTTTTTTGGCAAAAGTCAGTGAGTGGGAAACTTGTTCTTACATCGAAAATTAGTACCTATATCTACAGTATTTGTCAAAATTTGTGGAGAAAAGAGTTGGATCGAAAAAGGAGATTATCTCATGAAGAAAAGGACTCAACAGAGTATGCAGATCACGATAAAGTAGAACGCGCCAAGATAATTAATGAATGTATTAACCAACTTGGCGAAACATGTAGACGTATTTTGATGTATTATTATTTCGATGGTCTTTCAATGCAAGACATTGCTGATCATTTGGGCTTCGCAAATACGAACACCGCTAAAACAAAAAAATACAAGTGCAAAAAAAAGTTGGACGAATTGGTAAAAGCTCAGTATTCTGAGCAAGACTTTTTGGATTAAACACTTATGGATAAATTAGAATTGATAGATGCCTACCTAAGGGATGAAATGGACTCCTCGCAGAAGGGTGCATTTGAGAAGCAGATGGCGTCTGATCCCAAACTACAAGGGGAATTTGAATTTCAAAAAAGCGTGGTTGCCGGTATCAGTGAAGCGCGTAAAATGGAATTAAAAGCTATGCTCGATAACGTAGTCATTTCCGGAGGCGCAACGGAGAACTTCACGCTCGGTAAGGTAGTAGCTGGTTTGCTTGTTGTTGGTGCCTTAAGTTGGTGCGGTTATTATTTTACTCAACCCTCACAGCCTCGTGAATTTATGCCGGTAGCTCAGGAGGCGGAAAATCCTCAAGAACTTATCACACCCAAGGGACAAAAAGCTGAAGTAGAAAAAGAAGAATTACAAGTGGAAGCTTCTTCAAAAGCCGTAGAAGAAAAAATAACGATAGACGATAGTGAAGTAGATAAAGATATCAGCCAAATTTTGCCGAAGAGCGCAAAAGAACCTCAAATTAATAAGCCCGAATTACTGACCGGTTTTGAAGGAGATGAAGATACTTCCGATAGTTTACTAGCGCCTGGAAGTACGTCCGTGAAAGGTGAAATTGAGGAAATATCGTCGATAGATGTAAGTATCGATAATACCAGAAAGAAATTTACGTTTCATTATCAATTCAAGAACGGAAGATTGTTCTTATACGGTGATTTCAGTAGCGATCTCTACGAAATACTTGAGTTTAATGCCGATGAGGAGAGAGCATTGTTTCTTTTTTACAAAGGTAAATTCTATAATTTGAATGATGATCAGGAAAGGATCATGGAACTTAAAGTGGTAAAGAACAAAACGTTGTTATCAAAGCTCGACAAAGCTAGAACCGGTAATTGACGCGTTTTCTGTTATTGAACCAAGCCCATGTTTGTTAACCGCCTTTCAAACATGGGCTTTCTTTTTGTGAGTTGAAATCATAAATTTGCTCATCATTGAGACATTGTAGTGGAATCTAAGCACAAAACGAAAAAGAAACTTGGTAGCTATCCCTACTTCAGTGTAGTCTTCAGTATTTTTCTGTCACTTACCGTTATCGGAATCTTCGGGCTTCTTTTTATTTACACCAATAAATTAACTTCATTAATTAAAAAGAATATTGAGGTACAGGTCTATTTAAAAAAAGGAATTAGTGATAACCAGAGAATTCAGGTGCAGAAGACGCTGTCAACCCAAGATTTTGTAGCCAAAGAAAATGAAGCGCTTAAAATACGCTTTGTATCAAAAAAACAAGCTGCAGAAAAGTTTATCAAAGACACTGGCGAAGATTTTACGACCTTCTTAGGTGATAACCCGCTGAGGGATGCTTACATTGTAAATATTGCGGAAGAGAACCAAAGTCCTGAACAACTGGTCGAAATAAAAAAGGAAATAGAAAAAATCACCGGTGTTTTTGAAGTCGTTTACGTTGAAAATCTCGTTGAATCGATAAATAAGAATCTAACGAAGATCAGTATGTGGCTGTTGATCTTTTCGATCATCTTAATATTGATTGTTATTTTACTTATTAACAATACCATCAAATTAGCACTTTTTTCTCAGCGGTTTCTCATACGAAGTATGCAGCTCGTAGGCGCTAAAGCAGGTTTTATACAACGACCATTTTTGATAAGATCAATTGTACATGGTTTACTTGCTGGTGCCTTGGCTTCGCTGGTAGTACTCGGGTTATTGCAATTTGCTCAAAGCGAAATCGAGGATTTGGCTAACCTACAATCGAATACGGCCTTGGGTCTTCTTTTCGCTGTTCTTTTGATTTTAGGAGTGATCATTGGCCTGGGCAGCACCTACAGAGCCATGAAAAAGTATTTGCGGTTGTCATTAGACGAACTATATTAGAATGGAAAAGAACAACAAGCTTCCTTTCGGAAGAAGGAACTATACATTGATGCTAGTGGGATTAGGTGTTCTAATACTCGGCTTCATTATCATGAGCGTTGATCCGGAGCCCTTTGGATTTGGATTTTTAGGACTTACTCTCGGACCCATTGTAGTAATGAGTGGCTTCATTATTCAATTATTTGCCATTCTGCACAATCCAAAACAATAAATGAGTGTTTTTGAAGCGGTAATTCTTGGGCTTGTTCAAGGATTAACGGAATTTCTGCCGGTCAGCAGCAGTGGTCACATTGAGCTGGGAGCTCATTTTTTAAATGTCCAAAATTCTGACAACCTACTTTTTTCTATAGTGGTACATGGTGCTACGGCGCTAAGCACAATACTTGTATTTAGAAAATACATTGTCGAGGTTGTAAAGGATTCATTATCCTTCAGGTGGAATGATTCGACTCAGTTCTTACTGCAGATTTTCATTAGTATGACCCCCGTAGCGATTGTAGGGCTTTTTTTTGAGGATGCAATTACTACCTTATTTACTGGTCAAATACTGCTGGTAGCAGTTATGTTATCCGTAACCGGCATATTGCTGCTCGTTACTCATTTCAGTGCACCCAAGGCGTATTCTGTATCTTATTCACGCTCTTTTGTTATCGGTCTGTCTCAGGCCGCGGCGGTTTTACCAGGTATTTCAAGATCTGGCGCCACTATCGCTACGGCGCTTTTGTTGGGTGTTGAAAAAACGCAAGCAGCGCGCTTTTCGTTTTTAATGGTACTCCCTCCTATTTTGGGGGCCATGCTATTAAAAGGAATAGCATTCTTCAAAACTCCTGCTTTGACGGATGGAATTTCTGCAATACCCTTGGTAGCCGGATTTATTTCGGCATTTGTATCAGGTTTGCTGGCCTGTCAGTGGATGATAAATCTCGTCAAAAAAGGAAAGCTTCTTTATTTCGCCATATATTGCTTTATAGTGAGTGGTATAGTCATTCTTTTAACTGTTTTGTAAATGGATCCGAATGCACTTCCGGCAGATCCTGGTCAGGTCTGGCTTATTGATAAACCCTTGCATTGGACTTCTTTTGACGTAGTGAAGAAATTACGGGGTCATTTGAAAATAAAAAAGATGGGTCACGCCGGCACACTTGACCCCCTCGCGACAGGCCTGTTAATTTTATGTTCTGGCAAGAAAACGAAAGAAATAGAAACTTATCAAGGTATGGAAAAAGAATATACCGGAATCATTAAAATCGGCCAAACCACACCCTCCTTTGACCTTGAAACTGAAGTGGACCGCACCTCTGAATTTAAGCATGTGCGCTTAGCGCAATTAAATGAAGCGGTGCAAAAATTAAGCGGAAACATCTCTCAACTACCACCGGTTTATTCGGCGATCAAAGTAGATGGTAAAAGAGCTTATAAAAGCGCTCGGGAGGGAGAGTCGGTAAAGCTAAAAGCCAGATCAGTACTTATAAAAAAGTTTGACCTACAAACTGTAGAACTACCCGATGTTCACTTTAGAATAATTTGCTCAAAGGGAACTTATATTCGAAGCATAGCTCGTGATTTCGGCGAGTATTTAGGAGTGGGTGCTCATCTAACTCAGCTAAGGCGACAAAGAATAGGTCCTTTTCACGTGGCAGAGGCAGAGACTTTAGAAAATGTGATGGCTAAATGAAAATTTACCATGGCATTGAAGATTTCAAAGCACTGCCCTACGCCGTAGTGACCAGCGGAACATTTGATGGTGTTCATTTAGGTCATCAAAAAATACTGAGCCGTTTGCAAGAAATCGCTAAGATGAATCAGGGGGAAACAGTTTTAATTACATTTTGGCCGCATCCCAGGTTGGTACTTTATCCGGATCAAGACGAGTTACGGCTGTTAAATACTTTTGAGGAAAAAGCTGATCTGCTCAGAG
Organism: Bacteroidota bacterium; assembly: GCA_039028075.1. GTDB lineage: Bacteria > Bacteroidota > Bacteroidia > Cytophagales > Cyclobacteriaceae > Fulvivirga. The sequence continues at coordinate 12,057 of JBCCIX010000023.1, forward strand.
ATCAGGGAGTCGATCATCTCCTTCGTATTCCTTTCACCAAAGCGTTTTCGAAGTTTTCTTCTAAAGAATTCGTTCAGACCGTTTTGGTGCAGGCCATTGGTACTAAAAAACTTGTGATAGGATACGACCATAGATTTGGACGAAATAGAGAAGGTAGCTTTGAGCACCTAAAAGAAAACTCAAATGCCTATGGCTTTGAAGTAGAGGAAATTCCTAAACATGAGGTAGACCGTGTGGGTGTGAGTTCTTCTAAGATTAGAGAAGCATTGGCGACTGGAGATGTTAAAGCAGGTAGCGAGCTATTAGGTCAGGACTACAGTCTGAGAGGGAGGGTCATTAACGGCGACAAAATAGGGAGAATGTTGGGGTATCCAACTGCTAACATCCAAATTGACTCTCCCTATAAACTTATTCCAAAGGACGGTGCTTATGCAGTTTATGTAAAAGTAGGTACAGCAATTATGAAAGGGATGTTGAATATTGGCTACCGACCTACCGTAGGTGGTAAATCCAAAACCGTTGAAGTTCATATCTTTGATTTCGAAAACGACATTTACGGAGAATCCATTACAGTCTTTTTTCATCAAATGATACGCAACGAACTACATTTTGCTGATGTTGATGAATTAAGAAACCAACTTAAAAAGGACAAAAAACAAGCATTGAATCTATTAGCCTCGTAAACTTGAAAGATCAATTACTTTGGACCCCTACGGAAGATTTTAAGGATCAATCCAATTTATCGAATTACTTAGGTTGGCTTCAGAAATCAAAGCACTTAGAATTTTCAAACTACGAACAACTTAGAATATGGTCAAATCAAGAGTTGGAGCAATTTTGGTTCAGCCTTTTAGAATATTTTAACATAGAATTTTCCGGTGAGGTTGAACCCGTGTTAGTTGGTTCAGAAATGCCTCACTATCAATGGTTCCCTCGTATTTCCCTGAGCTACTCAGAACATATATTTAAAAATGAAAATGACACCAGACCGGCCATCATGTATAAAACAGAGGGCTCTGAAGTCAAAGAATTAAGTTGGAAAAAACTCAAAGAGCAGGTCAGCATTTTAAGCGATTATTTAAAAACTAAAGCGGGTGTAAAAAAAGGAGATCGCGTAGTTGGTTATTTAACCAATACTCCCGAATCCATAATCAGCTTTTTGGCGGTGAATGCATTGGGTGCGATCTGGTCTAGTTGCTCACCAGATTTTGGAGTTAGTTCAGTAATAGACCGATTCAGTCAGATTGAACCAAAAGCGTTCATTGCCGTGGACGGATATCAGTATGGAGGAAAATATTTTGATAAGACAGCAACGATCGCACAGGTTGCCGCCTCTCTTCCCACTGCTAAAACGGTGCTTCTCATCACTCGCCGTAAATCGGAAGCCAACTCCAGTTATGATTATTGGGAAGATATTATGCGTCAAAGCCCAAACGAACTTAAGTTTGAAAGAGTAAATTTTAATGACCCTATTTGGATTTTATACTCTTCAGGCACCACGGGGAAGCCCAAAGCCATTACGCATAGCCAAGGCGGTATTTTATTAGAACACTATAAGTATCTCTCTTTTCATAACAATATAAAGGAGGGAGATAGGTGTTTTTGGTATACCACCACCGGCTGGATGATGTGGAACTATATTCAAAGTTCATTGCTATGCGGAGCCACGCTAGTTATGTACGACGGAAGCCCGGCGTGGCCCAAAATCGATAGTCTCTGGCAGCTGGCGGAAAAAATAAAGATAACTCACTTAGGTACTAGCGCAGGATATATAGTGGCAAATCTGAAATCTGATATCGTACCAAAAAAGAAATACGACCTTAGCCAGTTAGTTTCTATTGGTGCTACAGGTTCACCCTTACCACCGGAGGGTTTTGATTGGATATATAAGTCCGTCAAAAAGGATATATGGCTTACCTCCATCAGTGGTGGCACAGACGTTTGCAGCGCATTTGTTGGTGGTAACCCACTTTTACCGGTCTTTAGCGGGGAAATTCAATGCAGAGCCTTAGGCTGCGACTTGCTGGTGTATGATAAAAACGGGAAACCTGTAGAAAATGAAGTGGGCGAAATGGTAATTACCAGACCTATGCCCTCCATGCCCATCTACTTCTGGAGTGATACCGATTTTTCAAACTATACGTCAAGCTACTTTGACCTATTCAACGGTATCTGGCGGCACGGCGACTGGGCGGAAATAACGAAGCGGGGAGGAATTAAAATATTCGGTAGATCAGACGCTACGCTAAATCGAGGAGGTGTCAGAATAGGTACCAGTGAAATCTACCGAGCAGTAGACAAAGTACATGAGGTAGAAGATAGTTTGATTATTTGTGTGGAAAAGAATGTCGGTGAATTTTACATGCCATTGTTTCTGAAACTCAAGAAAGGACAGCAACTTACTGAATCACTCGTAAAAAAAGTAAACGCTACCATACGGAATAGCTGCAGTCCAAGGCACGTGCCTGACGAGTTGATCCTTACACCTGATATTCCCTACACCATCAGCGGAAAGAAGACTGAAGCACCCGTAAAGAAAATATTTATGGGTAAACCACTGCAAAACGCTATAAATAAAGATGCCTTAAGAAACCCTGAATCAATTGATTTCTTTGTAAAAAAAGCAAGAAGCCTATCTTAAACGCGCGGTAGAGTACTTAGATGTTAATAACACAAACGTTTGACTTGTACACCTAATAATTATTTAAATTTTATCAATAAACTTAACATGAAAAAATCCGAAATCAACTTCACCATAGCTTTAGATGACGAGAATATTCCTGAAGCCATTACCTGGGAGGCAACGGAAAAGCCCAATGACGGACCTTCAGAAACCAAAGCGGTAAGTATTTCCCTCTGGGACGATAGCCAGCGCAATACCATGCGTATAGATCTGTGGACTAAAGAGATGCCGGTAGACGAAATGAAAAGATTTTACGTCGACTGCCTTGGGGGTATGGCTCAAAGCCTATTGAACAGTACCGGTGATGAATTCATGTCAACGGAAATCAACAACCTTTGTGATAAGATGGTTGAGCATTTAAAGAAAGAATCAAAAGAAGGGTTAAACTAATCACCACGAATGCAATCGTTTTCGAAAATCTTTTCAGAAAAACGTATGCATGCCTACTAAATCACGAAAAAATCTTGTAGATTGTGGAAATTTATCAATCTAAGAGCGATTATATATTGAAAAAACATTAACTCACTGAAAACTAAAAGCACCTTATATGAAGAAGATCTTTACTAAAGTCACCATGACATTTTTGGGTTTGTGCTGTTCTTTTGGGCCAGGTTGGGCTCAGGGTACTACTATATCAGGAAAGGTCATAGATGAAGCCTATAATGACCCGTTGGCGGGTGTCAACATCATTGTGAAAGGTAAAGTGGTGGGTACTATTTCCGACCCTGATGGAAACTTTCAGCTTAACGTTGACCAGCCGCCGCCTTTTACTCTGGTATTTTCTTTTATCGGATTTGAGACGCAGGAAATTGAAGTAACCAGTGCGACCATTAATAACCTTGAAATTTACATGAAGGAGCAATCTTTATTAGGACAGGAAATTGTGGTATCCGCGTCTCGGGTTGAAGAAAGCATTTTGGAGTCGCCCGTTACCGTTGAAAAAATGGATATACTATCGATTCAACAGACAGCATCCCCAGACTTTTATGATGGAATAGCTAACCTTAAGGGTGTTCATATTAGTCAAGGAAGCTTAAATTTTACCACCATTAACACGAGAGGTTTTGGTGCCATAGCCAACGAAAGATTTGTACAGTTAATTGATGGGATGGATAATTCGGCTCCTTTATTAAATTTTCCTACAGGAAATTTAACAGGTTTTTCTGAACTGGATGCTGAAAGCCTTGAACTCGTCCCAGGTGCTGCATCCGCACTCTATGGACCAAATGCTTTTAACGGTATTTTGTTAATGAATAGCAAAAGCCCTTTTGAATATCAAGGATTAAGTGCACAGGCTAAAATCGGTGCTACGTCTTCAGATGCACAAGATGAGACTAATCCAATGTATAATTTTAGTTTGCGATATGCAAAGGCCTTCAATAATAAGTGGGCTTTCAAAGTGAATCTTTCTCTAATGGAAGCAACCGACTGGTTGGCAAATGACTACACCACAGACAGGGTAAGTGCTACTGATCGATTCGGTGAGTACACTACTGCTGAAGGTGTCGTTGTACCCCAATCGCCAAATTTCGATGGAATAAACTTATATGGTGATGAAACTAATATTCCAGTTCCTTTAGGTGGCACATTCGGCACACTCGATTTAAGAAGAACGGGTTTTACAGAAGAACAGTTAATTGATGATCTTGATGCATCAAGTCTAAAATATGATGCAGCCCTTCACTACAGAATAAACGATCAAACGGAAGCTTCAGTAAGTTATCGTTTTGGTGGCGGTAATTCCATTTACATAGGTCAAGAAAAATACGCGTTGCGTGATTTCAATCAGCAATTCTTTAAGGCGGAAATTAAATCAGATAACTATTTTGTCAGAGCCTACATGACCACTGAAGATGCAGGTGATTCTTATGTAGTCAATGCTTTGGGTGGTTTTACAAGTGAGGCGATTTCGTTAACAGAATCTGAATGGGCACCTGCGTACGGCCAAGCTTATGTGCTGGCACTTCAGGGTTATATTCCTGGTGTGCCTGCCGGTAATATTCAAGCCGCACACGCAGCTGCAAGAGCGGCTGCAGATGCTCCTTTAGCAGACGCCGATGTAAATTCAGTTATTAATACAGTTAGGAACAATAAATTCCAATCTGTAGACGAAAATGGAGTACTGGGCGCAAGACTCGTTGCTGAATCTAAACTCTATCACGGTGAGTTTAATTATAATTTCTCAGATATTATTGATTTCGCCGAAATACAAGTAGGTGGTAATTTCAGAAGATACGACCTGTTCTCCGATGGTACAATTTTTAACGAAAGTCCTGAAGGAGGTGAAAACGAAAGTATTGTTATTGACGAATTTGGTTTTTATACTCAAATTAAAAAAGCATTTATTGAGGATAAACTAAAAATTCAGGCATCAATCAGATACGATAAGAATGAAAATTTTGATGGGCAATCAACTCCAAGAATTTCAGCGGTTTATGAAGTCGTTCCAAATCATAACATCAGAGCATCTTATCAAACAGGTTTTAGAAATCCTCAAACACAAGCTCAGTTCATCTATTTTCCAACAACCACGATATTACTAGGTAGTGCTGAAGGCAATGCTGAGCGCTATGGAATTCATAACGGCGGCGCTTACACCGAGGAATCGTTTCAAAATTATGTGGCTGCAGGGTCAACTGATGAATCTTTACTAGAGGTAACTAATATTGACTTTGTTCAACCGGAACAACTTACTGCTTACGAAATAGGATATAAGGGCCTCTTCGGAAATAAGTTAATGATTGACATTAATTATTATCACAATATCTACAAAGACTTTATCGCGCAACAGTCGGTGAGGAATATTAATCCCACAGAACAACAAGGAGAAATCATTCCCGCTCTAACCGCCTACAGGCTATATGTCAACTCAAAAGAGGAGATCACCTCCGACGGTTTTGGACTCGGTTTTACATATAATTTACCCAGTAATTTCGTTTTAAGTGGTAATTATTCATATGCCACCTTTGAAACAGACGCTTCAGAAGACAGCGATTTTCAGGCAGGGTTTAATACGCCGGAGAATAGATTCAATATTGCCTTATCTAACCGAAAACTCCTTAAAAATCTAGGCTTTAATATCGCATTTAGATATCAGGAAGACTTCCTATGGGAAAACTCTTTCGGTGTTCTTGAAATACCTGCATACGGTACGCTAGATGCACAGATTACCTATAAAATCCCGGATTGGAAAACGTTGGTTAAAGTAGGTGGTACAAACTTAGGAGGAGGTGATTACCGAACATCTATAGGTGCTCCGTTTATCGGGCAGCAATACTTTATTTCCCTGACTTTTGACGAATTTCTAAACTAAGCAACAATGAAAAAAAATTATAACATATACTTAGTCATAGGGCTATTAATTTTATTTTCTTGTGAACAAGATATAATAGAGAATCCTGTTCCACCCATAGTACCTGAAGAGGAAGCCGTTATTACAACCGAAGGAACTGCTGATTTTAGCAACTTTGTGGCATTGGGTAACTCTCTTGCCGCTGGATTTCAAGCCAATGCACTTTTTACCGAAGGACAAAACAATTCACTTCCGTCAATAATATATAGTAAAATGGGGCGGACAGAACCATTTGTGCAACCAGAAATTAATTCCGAAAACGGATATTCTGGGATGGATGGCAGTACAGTGTTTGGTCGATTCCTGCTCCAAGGTACTCCACCGGGGCCAAGTCCAACTATCTCCAATGCCGAGGCCATACCAAGTCCAATAAATCCAGCATTTGATTACACAGGAAGTACCTCAGAATTAAACAATTTTGGAGTACCGGGTATTTTGTTAGGACAAGCATTGATCCCCCAGACAGGTGACTGGAGTTTGCTTGGCGTAGACCCCAGAGTGAATCCGTTTTATGCACGGTTTGCCTCGAATCCTGGCGTTTCTACTCTACTTAATGATATGATGTCAGCAAATCCTACCTTCTTCCTGTTTTGGTTAGGTAACAATGATGTATTGGGTTACGCAACAGGCGGTGCTACAGGTAGTGTACCTTTAACCCCGCAAATAGATTTCGAAACCCAATATGGCATTATCTTATCAACCTTGACCACTGATCCTGATGTAAAAGGAGTAGTTGGTAATATTCCCGATGTTACCAGTATACCATTTTTCACTGCTGTGCCCTGGAATTCAATTACTTTTAATACCACAGACCCAGAAGATGCAGGTACAGTTAGCTTGCTAAATACCAATTTTGCTGGATTTAATGCAGCTTTGGACGGCATTGTTAGCAATTTAGGTCACTCGGCAGCGGATGCCGATCAAAGAAAAATTAATTATGCAGACGGTTCTAATCCAACCCTTATTTATGATAAAAACTTAGAAAATCTAGGCCCTAAATTCGATATACTTCAAGGAGCAGGAGCTATTACCGCAGAGCAAAGAGCTGCGTTGGAACCCTATGTGCAGGCAAGACCAATTAAATCAACTGAGCTATTGACCTTAACCTCGGGTGCTGTACTCGGAACTCTAGCCAACCCAAGTGATTCAACAACTGTTATTGGAGTGGCGGTACCATTAGAGGATCAATATGCACTAACTACGGCAGAACTAACAGAAATTAATGATGCGATAGTAGAGTTCAATAATACCATTGCAACAGAAGTTGCTAAATATAGTGATCAAGTTGCTTTAGCCGATGTAAATCGAACATTGGCAGATCTGAGTAGTAATGGTTTTGCGTTTGCCAATGGAGTTACTCTTACACCTGATTTCACACCTCCTACTGGTGCATTTTCTGAAGATGGTGTACATCCAAATAGTCGAGGCTACGCTTTTGCTGCGAACACATTTATCGAAGCCATTAATACTAAGTTCGGCTCGGATATTCCGTTAGTCAATATCGGTAATTATCAGGGTGTTGCTCTTCCGATAAACCCATAACTTATCGAGTTATATTACAACCGCTGAAGATAACTGTCTCAATGACCATTCTAAGCAAAGAAGCTACCCTAAAATAGGGTAGCTTCTTTGCTTAAGCTTTTCACTCAACAGAACACTATCCTTTTAAGTCTTATACCCAAATAAACTTTTTTCCTTGATCGCGGCTGAGACCTTTCTCGGCACCATACTCTCCCACCCGTTTTCTCCGGATCTGATCATGGCCAAAACATTATCCGATATAATGTGTAAGTGATCAAGCGCAGGCCCTTCAATATCGACCAGCTTTTTATTAAACCTGAGATAGTCTAAAAGACCTTGAAGATTATCAGGAAGCAGAAAG
>JBCCIX010000024.1:0-18954 GCA_039028075.1 Bacteroidota bacterium
AGCATCACCAGAACACGCTGACTGATCCGTAGGTTGTGTAGAAATAATAGGTATTGGACTGACGGATAACGTACCGGAAGACGAAGTAATAGGACAGCTTTGAAAGCCCGAAGACTCCGTAACAACTACGTCATAGCTGTTACCATTGAGTCCATTTACATTGTTGATGGACAAATTGGCAGAGGTAAAACCACTGTAAACACCTCCATCTGTAGTTCCGTCTATATCTGCACCATTTCTTCGCCATTGATAGGACAGTGTGGTACCCATGGCACTGACAGAAAAACTAGCCGTTTCATCTGAACATACAAATATATCAGCAGGCTGATTACTAATCAATGGAATTGGATCTAGGGTAAGCGTCGCGCCGCTGCTAATTAATTCACAGGGAACACTGCCACCAAGCTCTGTTACGGCTACCCGAAAGTCAAAGCCACTCAAAAAGGTGGCATCAGAAATTGATAAAGTACTCGTAGTAGCTCCTGAATAAAAGCCTCCATTAGTTACGTTAGTGAACCCACCGCCATTGTCTACTTGCCATTGGTAATTCAGCGATGTACCTGTAGCCACTACTGAAAAACTCGTTGAATTACCCTCGCAAACGGATTGGCTCATAGGCTGACTCGTTATGGTAGGCAGTGCGTTTACAGTCACGTTATAAATCGTAGCCGCTGATGCATCGCATCCAGAAGTATTAGTATAGTTTACCTCAACGGTACGTGCACCTGCACCACTCCATGTGATTGTGATGGTATTATCACTCGTGCCACCGCCGGAGGTTACCGTACCTCCAGAACTCACCGTCCACACGTAATTACTTTGGCCTCCCTCGGTCATATACACGATACCGGAATCACCATCACAAACATCATTAGCTCCACTTATAGTGGGGCTCGGTAAGCTATTTATGGTCAAGCTCACCACAGCGGCAAGTCCCTCACAACCGCTTAACGTCTCGGTAACGTACACCGTAGTTACTCCGGCGGACGCACTGCTGAAACCTATATCACCTAAGCTAGGGCTGGCTCCTGTGAAAATAGTGGTGGTCAACCCCACATCACTGTACCAGGTAAATGTCCCACCGGAGCCACTGGCTACAGGAGCATTGACTACGTCACCTTCACACACCATTTGCACTTGATTAGTAACACTTGGAGCGGCAGGCAGGCCCGTTACCGTAAGATCTAATGTAGAGCTAGCCATACAGCCGTTGCCGTCAGTCACTGTTAGCGTATAAGTAGTGGTGGCTTGGGGACCTGAACTCGTGAAAATAGGATTCGAGATGTTTGAAGCACTGAGATTAGTGGCTGGGCTCCAGCTATAACTATAACTTCCATTCCCACCTGTTGCACTCGGGGTACCTCCTAAAATCGTACTCTCTCCATCACACACTATTACGTTAGAACCCGCATCTGCGGTCGGGTTAGCATTTACCGTCAAAGTAATCGCGCTAGAAGGACCTTCGCAACTACTTAGTGTTTCAGTAACATACACTGTTGTTACTCCAGCGGACGCACTACTGAAACCTAAATCTCCTAAGGTAGGGCTAGCTCCTGTGAAAATAGTGGTGGTCAACCCCACATCGCTGTACCAGGTAAATATCCCGCCGGAGCCACTGGCTACGGGGGCATTGACTACGTCACCTTCACACACCGTTTGCACTTGATCAGTAACACTTGGAGCGGCAGGCAGGCCCGTTACCGTAAGATCTAATGTCGAGTTAGCCATACAGCCGTTACCGTCGGTCACTGTTAGCGTATAAGTAGTGGTGGCTTGGGGACCTGAACTCGTGAAAACCGGGTTGGAACTATTGGTTGCACTAAGCCCCGTACTTGGACTCCAACTATATAAGTAACCCCCGCTTCCACCTGACGCACTAGGCGAACCGCCTAAAATTACAGTCTCGCCGTCGCATAAAGTAACATCACCGCCAGCATCTGCCGTAGGAGCGTCATCGACGTTAACCACTATTTGATCTAAACAGGTTGGGATAAAGGCAACGAAATCATTCGTGGCGTCCCAACTCTGATTATTCCTTCCGGCCAACGTATATCCTACTGTTCCAGTAGCATTTTCGATACCTTGTGTAGCTGCATTGCCATTAGAGGCAAACAAAGCACTTGCCGTATGAATTTCAATACTATTCGTGGTTTCAAAAAGCTTAACTTGGGTGGTCACATTGTAGGAAGACGTTCGGTAAATATTTTCAAAATCAACGTAGAAAACCCTGAAGGGAGCTACACCTTCCGTCCAATATCGTATGGTGCCACCGTTGTTGATATCGAAAAAATCCCAGGCTGGAGCTATGATATTATCTACCCCTGCCACATTCGGTATGGATTCATTATCAGACGGTGTGGGGGGAGCTAAGGGAATAGTTGCTAACCTCAGGTAGACTTGCGAGCTGACGATTATATTGCTATACGTAGCGCCGAAAAAATCAAAATTAAATATGGGTATAGCTGAGGACTCACTATTGGAATTTATTGGTAAAAGAACTGCGAATGCAGGTGGAGCAATTCTATTGAATGTACCAGCGGTGGATACATTATAATCCGATGCCCCATCTCCGACAACCACCGTATGGGTACCTACTCCGGCAACCGATGGGTCGAAAGTAAAAGGACCGGAACCTGCTGTGCCATTGCCAATAACACGGTCCGCAGAACCTGCAGTAAAGTTATCGATGGCATCATTTAGGCAGTAGTCCGAATTTAGGCCCGATATGCTACATTGGGCATTTAATTCATTAAAGGCAATTGACAGGAATAAAATAAGAAGCAACGACAGGGTCTTCCTGTTAATAAGACTTTTTATCCCCATATAAGAATTTTAGTATGTAACAGTGCCTGTATCATTAAGTATCGTTAATAACCGTCAAACACCTAATGTAACCAATAATTAGTTAAGGCCTTAACTCCCCGTTGGGTTTCGTCTTTATCAACGTCATTTTAGTCTGGCTTTCCAGCTCAACTGTACCTATAAATACTATAGAACCATCGTTCAACTGTACGACCTCACCTGATAAATCATTATCGGAACCCCCAAATGACTGAGCCCATTCTTCCAGGCCTGTGTTTGACGTTTTTATTAAAATAATATTAGTCGTATTGTCAATTGTCTCCTCGCCCGTTATTAAAAACCCTCCATTCATATCTTCAATGACCGAACGTGTAGTTACGTTGGCTCGGTTCGAGAGTGGGCCATTAAAAGCCAGGCCATCGTCATTTCTAAGAGAGGCCAGGTAGACACTTGATGAACTGTTCGCTTGTGTGGATGAGCCCGCCAAAACGAACCCTTGGTTGGAAGTAGCTGAAATGGAAGAAGCTACTTCATCAGACTCTAAACTACCGAGCCACTGGAAAGGAGAAACCGAAGTTGCTATACCATCCGTATCTGCAGGAAATACAAAAATGTTAAGATCAGGATCACTCGTGATTGGAGCACCTGGAGGCCTTCGATCCGTAGTCCCAAAAAATAAAAAAGTACCATCTACCTTCTGAACTAAGCCGTTACCTCTGTCTTCACCGGAGAAGCCATACACTCTCCGCCAATTCGCATTGTCAATCAATTCAAGTTGCGAATTTACGCGTATGGATAGGATATCTTCCAAGTCAGTGGTTGGATTGTAATCCGATTTACCCACATCTACATTAGTGGTATAGCCGGTTATAATGTAATCATTGTCGTTAGTAATAGTGAGATCTGCACCTACTTCGGTAAACGTTGGAAGTCCAAAGACTAAACTATCAATGGTTTCTCCTTCGCTTCCCAATTTGTAGAAAATCAAATCACTCAGTCCAACCACATTGATCAAATTGGCGGCCACTATAATGTTGTTATCAGCATCAATCTCAACATCTACTGCATTTAATTCATTTTCTCCACCGTAGGATTTCGACCACACTTCATTACCTAATTCATCTGTAAAAACAACGAAAATATTGGATAAGCCATTGATCAATGCGCTGTTACCAACGAGAAGAAATCCCTCGTTAAATTCCACAAGTTTTATACCGGTTTGATTCCCATCACCACCATAGTATTTAATAAAATAATCTTCAAACCGCGGATCTAAATTACTTTCCGTATCACAACCTGCGATTAGAACTAATGCAAACCAAAAGGCTAAGAAACCGCTCAGCCCTTTCATTTGAACAGCTTTCTAAAAAAACCCGATCTATTTTCTCCTATTTTTCTAGGCTTATATAAAGGCCACATAAAACCAACATTTATTGCTAAAGAATTCAGTCTCTTATCATCGTCTACAAAAGCATAAGTATACAGTAATCTGTCGTTATTGTATTGATTATTGATATCTACAATATTATTCAGGCCGTAAAAGTACCTTACATCAAAAAACATGTAGTTGTATTTAACTCTGTACGTGGACCCGATTCCGAAAATCAAGGAGTAATTTAAAGTTTCCCGCACGTCGCTCAGATCTTCATCTGGTCCGGTTACAGGAAATTCCGATAGATTTTCACTGCTTCCTGAGGCTCTATCGGTCAAAGATAATTCTGCATCAGCACCTAACATAATGTGCTGCGTAAAGCCTGCATAGACGTAAGGAATGAATTTGTTGATTTTCTTTCTGTATTTGATATATAGGGGAACATCGATGCTTATCTGATCCTCAATAAACTCCTGATCATCAAATTGAAATATTGAATTATTGTACGAATAGCCTTTGCCTACTAAGTCGAATCCCAAACCCACACTCCAGGTATCATTCACGTTCCATTCCGCACCTCCCCCAATTTGGAACCCAATATCGTTAGAATAAGACTCACCGGTGAGATTTGTGTTATCCGTCCCAAAATTTTGAATCACCGAGGCCCCGGTTGTATTGAAACCAATTTTTCCAAAAAGCACGAAAATGGGTGTAGTCTTGAATTTTTTACTCAAATAAACCATGTCAATCGGATCGTTGTCAGGGTCGATTTTGTACTCAGGATCTAATCTCAAAAGCTTAAGATAACTGTCTTCAGCACTGATGGGGTCATCAATGAAAAGGTAGGTTCGGGTTAAAAGCCAATACGCCTGAATGCGTTGGCTTTTATTGAAGCCATTGTCGAGGCAAGGTTTCAAAATGCTAGGGATTCCATATAGCCGGCCGGCATCAAAATTTTCCTGTGCTTTAGACAGCGTTTCAATACAGCCACCTTGTTGTGCACTAACCTGACCCAAGATAGCAGTCAGTAGTACAATTGATACCATCCAAAGGATTTTGCCCCTAATAATCATTGAGCAGCAAATTAATGCAAGTTGTTATGTAACCAATGTCGTTGGCGACATACGTTTTCCACTCTTCGGGAGTCATGTTTCTACCGAGTTGATCACACATATCTTCTGCCATTAGAGTCGGGTTCGTTGCCCAGGTTCTTATTTCACCGTCAGCACATGCGGCTAGTAAATAATCAGAATCCGGAGTGAATTCCAGGTCCCAAACGTAAGCATCATTGTCAGTCATCTGGATTGGCAATTCATCCAATTCATCCATAGCCCACATTTGGATGGTTCCATCAAAACTTCCGGCCGCCACTAAACCTCCGTTTGGACTAAATTCAATGTCACTTACTCTTCCTTTATGAGCTTTGAACTCTCTGATTACTTCATTACCTCCTACATCGTAGATTTTAATCGTCCCATCTTCATCTCCCATCGCTACCAAATTACCATCTGTGCTAAAAGCAACAGCATGAATCGGTCTATTTGTAGACTTCATTATTATCTTTTCTGAATAGTCCGATAGGTTAATTAAGATGGCTTGACCTTGTAAGGTTCCCGCTACGGCATAAGTACCTTTAGGACTTACATCCAGGACTTTGTATTCGCCGTTTGTATTCAATATTAGCTTGCTTTCTTGAGTAGCAATACTATTTAGCCTTAATTGACCATCTCCACCGGAGGACAAAAATGTAGCCGTGCCAGGGATAATTTCGATATCATTAATATAGGTTTGATGGCCACTGATCTCAAAATTTCGGCTTTTAGCATCCAGGGAGAAGACTTGTACTCGACCAGAATCACTGGCATTTATAAGCCACTTCTCATCTTCACTTAATTTAATGACTCTGTTTTGATAATTGTTCGATGCTACAATTACATTGTCTTCACTACCATTTAGAGACGAGCGTACAATTTTTCCCTCTGTACCGGTAGAGTAAAACCGTGTATTCGATTTTCCAAATACAATGGATCGAATTGAGTTTCTATGAATCCCTTCGATGGTATTGTAGGTTTTCCCATTAATATTTGCCATGGAAGTATACAACCCATTGTAGATATAAGGATCGAACTTCCTGCCTTCATAGTCAGTATTAAATTGGTACGCTTGCTTCGCCAGTAATCCTTGGAGATCTTTATCCTCAATATTCAACGATTTTACCGCCATGGATTGCGCTACAGATTGGTAGAGTAATTTTTGTGCTTTATTGTATTCTCGCTGCGCGATAGCGGTCTGTTGTTCTGCAACTTCAGTTTGGAATATAGCTTCTTGCTTTTGTTCTTCTGCAAGGCCCTTTTGAAAACGAGCTCTTTCAGCATTTCTTTCCGCTAGCTGCTTCTGTTTTTGGGCATCTGCCAAGGCCTCTTTGGCTATTTTTTCATTTTCCTTAGCCAATAGTTCATTCTCTACAGCCCGTTTTCGCTGAAGATCAGCTTCTTTTCGCTGCTCATCGGCCTCATCTCTTTCTTTTTTGGCTTCTATAGTTTGCAATTGTGCTATATCCCTTTGCTTGTCTGCTTCATCCCTTTGCTTGTCTGCTTCCAAAAACTGCGCATAGGCAAAAATCAAAAACACGATTGCAACGACGGCCGCTATACCCAATATTAAAGCCACTATTTTAGTCCGCTTGATCAAACGCTTTTGGAATAACTCTTGATTTCGCTGCTCCGCCTCGTAGGTAATGCGGCTTGTATCGAGGAAAACGATAGCTCTTTCAAAGGCCTCATCGTAGCGCTGTGCCCAAGCGCGTGTCGGCTTTTGCTTTTTCTGCCAGTTTAGGGCGAGTTGTAAATCAGGGGGCCTCCACAGACCCGTTCTCCCCACCTGATACATCGCTGCAGCCTCAGATAAACGCTTGTACATTTGGGCTGATTCGTGCTCTTCTTCTACCCAGGTTTTCAATCGGGTCCAAATCCGCATCAAACTTTCATGAGCAATCTCCACCAAGGACTCATCAGAAAGGGGTAGGACTGGTGAAGGCATCAAAAAAGATCTTCCGGGCTGCCTGAAAGCATCTACTACCTGAATTACTTCTTCCACTGTGACCTCAGCCAGCTGTGCGACTAATGATACTTTCACTGCTCGTCTTCTCCCAAAAACATCACTCCCTTTTTCAGTGAGCGACTTAAATAAAATCTCGGCAATTTGCTGTTGCTCGGAGCTAAGTTGATCGTAGGCTTCGTCTGCGTGCTGAGACAGCGCGTGCGACATTCTACCGACAGCGTTATAATGCCTTACATCAATGGGCTCATCTTCTTCACGATGCTCGATCCAATAATCCCAGGTGCGCATTAAAGCATGTTGCAGAATAGGAAGTTGGTCTTGATTATCACCGAGTTCACCTAGCAGACGTTTGACTAACCGCCCGCTCACCTTACCTCCGCCAACGGCAACCGGCCCTTCAATAGCCATTCGCCTTTGGTCTCTTCCCATCTGAGGTACCAGATAATTGCTCTTATTGATCATTTGCGTCAGGCCCTGAAATTTGGCACACTCTCCAATATGATCGGAGCGCATCGTAATTACGATGTGAATAGGAATATCAACACTTTTGCAAGCCTCTTGAATCAAGTTAACATAGAATTTAGCTTCGTCCAGATCGAACTCTCCATGGGCATTTTTAATCCTAAATAACTCTTCAAATTGATCGACAATGATCAATGTATTTTCACCGAATTTCTGGGTGCGTTGAACCGCATCCACTAGACCATTAAAGCCGCTTCGTAACAAAGACGCTGTAATTCGTTTATTGATAAGGAGTTCTTCAGGTGTGGCCTCTTCGTACTCTGGATCTATTTTAAGCAGGGATTCGGCCAAGTTATCAATCGGCTGTGCACCCGGTCGAGTGGTAATAATATTCCAGTGCGGCCCGTAGTGGGTCATAAATCCTCCGTAAAGAACAGGTATTAAGCCGCAATAGACCAGCGAGGATTTACCACTACCCGAGTATCCCATTATAGTTACAAAACGGTTCTCAGCTAGCTTCAGTAGTAATTCATCCACCTGACCCTCTCTTCCGAAAAAGAGATGGCACTCGTCAAAAGTAAAAGGTCTCAACCCTGGGAATGGATTGAATTTGGGGGTTATATCTAGAAGCTGGAGTGACTCATTACCTTTTGCAGCTTCTTCAGGCCGATTATAATTTGGGTTTAACATAGCTACTGCTGCATCAAGGTTAAAAAATTGTAAAGGACGCAGAAAAAATTACCATTAAATTAAACACTTTAGAATCTAAAATACAAAACCCGCAATTCTCATTACGAATGCCAGTTTAAACAAACTCCACCATTTTTCTGGCTAGGCTTATATTATCAGATAATAGCTCATAAAAATTATCCTTGGCCATCTTCAAAAGTATTGTATCTGTAGTGGCTAAAACTGAATTCGAGCTAGAATAGCCCACCTCGCCAATAAATTCACCCTTGGTGACATTCCCTTCAATCTTATGGTCAACTAGCATACTAACTGCACCTTCAAAAATTATGTAAAAGTGATCATTATAGTTGTCACCTAGTTGTAACGTATCTCCATTTTTCAAGCTTATCTCCTCGGTGATATCAATAAGGTCCGCCAATACCAATCCAATGATGTCGTCGAAAATATCGAGTTTCTTGAGAAAAAGAACTTTGTCAAACCGCAAAACAGAAAGCTCTCCTTCAGGCTTGATTACACTTTCTAGCTGTCGCTTTTCGTGCAGGGGTATACGCTGAATATTTTCGAGGTAAGCACTTCGGTCAATCTTCTGCAAAGACCACGCGGCCATTTCCCGCAGCAGGGGGTCGGGGTTAAAAATATTGGCTATCAAGTCAAAATAAAACTCTCTGATTTCTAACAATCCTATTTGATATAGGATGCAAGTCTTGGTCCATCGATTGGTCTGAGAAAAGTCCCGATTTAACAAAAACTTCAATACCATTTTTTGATCTAAAGGATCCCTGGGATAAAATACCTCGAGCTTTTTATATCTTTCCGCATAAGCAAGATCATCTAAAACCGGAATAATTCTTTGCTTTAAGTCTTCCGAAAGGAAAACATCCAGCAGTTCCAAGGCATAGGTGACTCCTTCATTCGTACCGCTTTCAATATTTTCTTTCACTAGTTCTATAGATTGTGCATCATAGAGCATAGAGAGAAGCATATATATGTGTTCCACATCATAGGCTATTTCCTCTTCAATAGCTTTTTTTATGTCATTACCGAAGTATTCATCGCTTACTTCATCTATGGCGGCCATATTCCAGGCGATATCTTCAATATCAGACTCAATTGCGTATTTAATTCTTGGAATTTGAGTAATTCCAGCTTTGAAACCAGCATTTCCCAAAGCGATCAAAACCTGAGATACGATAAATTTATCAGGGTAATCGATTTTATTCCACAATAATGTTCGGGCCAATTCACCTCCAATTCTCCCCATCACCTGAACTATCCTCAGCATAGTTTGGGTATCCTGCCCCGTTCGGTAGAATGAATTATCAAGAATTTGTAGAGCCTTTGAACCTATGACGGTCAATGCACCGGCAGCAGGCACGTAAAATCGGGGATTCTTCAGATTGCTGATTAGGGATCGTATTATCTCTGCATTATATCTTCGTTGAGCGGTTTTAATAGCAGTAAGCCGCACCTGCGAATTTATATCAGCCAACAATTCAATGAGAAAAGAGATATTTTCACGCTCTTCAATATTGGCCAGCAGCTCTGCAGCATACTGTCGATCCTCCGGATTATCGGATTTTGCTAACTTGGAAACTCTTGATTTTCCGATGTCCCCCGAACTAAACAGATCCATTAGATCTGAGGCACTCACTCTGTTTTTACCGGAAGTATCTCTTTCTTTCCCCGTAATCACATATTTGTCAGAAACCGAAAGACCTTTAATTTCATTCATTTTTGCCTGTGCAAAATCACGAATCACCTCCGATTCATGGACCATCATCGTGTTGATGGCATTGGGCAAAACTTGAGGCTCCATTTTCTCCAATAACTTGTACGAAAACATTACTTTGCTCACTCTCTGATCATTGAGAGAACCGGAGAGTTCGGTGGTAAGAAGTTCAAGCGGCGAATAGGTTTCTGTGATTCCCTCACGCTGTTGCTGCTCTAACTTGAGCTGTATCTTATTCCTATATTCGATGTGCATTTTACCAATTATGATAAAATACCCTACAACAAGCGCAACGATGAAATATAGATAGTGTATATCTTCAAAAAACGATACGAAAGAAATGCCAAAAATGACAGCACCGGCAATAAATCTGGCGCTCTCATTAACCACGCCCTCCACTTTGGTTTGAACGTTAAATCTAATGCGATTATCAAGAGGAATAAAGTATAACTTAAACGTTGGATTTTCAAGTGAATCACGCAGTGAATAGTTAAAGAAGCGATTGGCAGAAACTAACAAGAAAAACCAAATAAATGCACCTCCAGAAGGATCAAAGCCGAATAGCGTGCCCGTTACAATAGTCGCTAACGTAAATACTAACAATATTACCGGCAAAACCAGCAGAGTAAGCTTCAAGCCATATTCACTGATGATTTTGTCATTGGCAAAGGTTTGCATGATCATACCGAACACCAGAATGGCTAACGTAAAGAAGGCCAGAAACTCTCGCAGATTTTCTTCTTCAGGATACTGCGCGGCAACAACATTTTGAAAAGAGAACTGCACAAATGTGAAGGCCATCATCGAAAAGATAAGAAACACGGATAGCAGTTTGACATACTTATCTTTCCTTAATGCCTTAATGCTGGTATCCATAACCTCTTCTGAGCTTGAAGAACTCTCAGCTTTTTTCAGGTCGTATTTCGAGGTAATCAAATAAAGAAAAAAGGCAGATATCAAAAGACTTACCGCGCAGATAGGTAAGTAGCTCGTGGTGTCAGGAATTAATTCACTCAAAAAAGGTATGGTTAGAGAGGCTAAAATAGCCGCTGACAATTGGCCGATATCAATACCACCTATTATTCTCTTCGATTGTCTCAAATCAAACAAACGCCCAAAAATTCCCCAGAACCCCAATAGACATACGGCTAGAATAGGACCGATAAGTGCGAAAAGGATAAAAACAAGTAGATCTTGAATACCTTCAGAGCCTATATTAAAAAGTATAAACATCGTGAAGGTAGCGGCTCCGATTAACAGCAGATTACTCAACGCCAGTTTGGAAAAGCTTACTCTGTTTTGTAAAAAAGAGAAAAATGCAGTAGTAAATACCCCCAATAAGCCAGAGATAAGAATTGCCTCTTTAAGATATTCTTCCAACCTGTTCAAAAACAGTGTTTCAGCACTAATTTGGTAAGTGGCCAGAAAAATACCCATGAAAAAACCATTGCCGAGCAAGAGTAAGACCTGATTCTCTTCCTCCGGACGAACATTCAGGGCTTTATATAAGGCCTTTAGCACTTTGTTACGTATTGAAAGTTTAAAAAATAGTAGTCCTGTTGAAAAGGACAAGTTAATTATACTTCTAGTAATTCGCAAGATACTACACTCAATTAAGCCGCTTGTCCATCGAACGATTGTCCGGGGACAATAACTGCTATCCTGCGAATTGACTGAAGTTGATTCTTTTTATGATGGACTTATGAAATGCCGCCTGGCATTAATTCTTGCGAACCAAATCGTGGAATGGTGATTACAAAATCGACCGAATCCGATAAGTCAGTGCCTAGTCAAGATACTATTTTGTTGCGGCTGAATCACTTTCCACCTTTTCATCTTCAACGGTGGAATAAGCCAAATTAAGCCCTTCAATCACTATATGGGTTATATCAAGGCTATCACTTGCAAATAGGACATCACTCCCTTGATTATATTTAACCACCAGGTCAACATTATTTTGCTGGCTGTACTCTTTTAAAAATGCAGTGACCTTACCATAAAGCTCTTTATTGATTTTATTTTCTTCTTTTAACAGCTCCTGGGTAAGGCTTTCTTGATAAAGGCGTAAGTTCTGTTGCTTTTTCATCAGATCTTCTTCGATCGCCTTGGCCTGGCCTATGGTAAGATTTGCCACGGTTCTTTGATAATTAGTTACTTCATTTTGTAATCCTTGAGCTCGATTTTGGTACTCTGCTTCTAGTTTTTTGCCCCTATCTTCCAGCTGTACTTGAACATCTTTGAAGTAATCATAATTGGCAAGAACAGAATCAGCGTTAATGTAGACAATACTGTAATCGCTTAAGGACTTAGACGTTTGTACCTCCTGGGAAGGGGAAGTTTGAGCATTTGAAAATTGAAGGTAGTAAAGAACAGCTACCGCAACGATTAGCACTAGATTTAAGACTAAGGATAAATTTTTCACTTCATTTTTAGTTTAGTGCCGTAAATAAAGCAAAGAAAATAAAGAATTACTACAGCCGGAAGCGCGCCCGGTCGTTGGTTTTTTTTAAATCTATTTTATAATCGTATTTCTTAGGAGTGAGCTTGCCCTTTTCGTCTTTCACATAATTATATTCGTATTGAATTTTAGTAGTATCATTTTCCGATTCGTCTTCTAACTCACGCTCTTTGACGGTATAAATCGGTGATTTTCGGTAAAGTACAGCACAAAACAGACCGGCTGTTGCACCTAGTAAATGAGACTCCCATGATATACCTGGATCTCCTGGTAGCACCCCTGTAAACATTGAACCTCCATACAGAACCAGAATGGCCAAAGATACCGCAATGGAAGAACGATCTTTTCTGATAAATCCGCTGAGTAAAAGATATGCCATTAAACCATAGACAAGGCCGCTAGCGCCAATATGATAGGCTTCTCGCGCGATTAGCCACACCCAGAATCCACTCAACGTATAAATGATACACACAACCTGCCACGCTACTGGTTTGTAGAAGTAAAATAGGCCCACTCCCAAAAATAAAATAGGGAGGCTGTTGGAAAGCAAGTGGTAGAAATCTCCGTGAATGAGAGGACTTGTGATAATACCAAGAGACCCATACAACGTTCTTGGGTACGTTCCATACCTACCGAAATCTGCTTTAAACCCAATTTCTAAAAGTTTTATTATCCATAGGAGCGCCGTGAAACATAAGGCGGGTTTCAGGCTGCTTTGTACGTGCGCTTTCTCCTCCAAATCCAAGGTTAATGGTCTTCTTCCTGTAATTGAAAAGAGTAGGCCGTAGCATCTAGCTCCAGGTTATCCTCATTATAATCATTAATAAAATTACATATTACCTGTTCATCGACTGACTCTACATTTAAGGCTACATCCAGTCCCACCCCGAATTCAATTTTGTCGTCTATCTCAATATGCTCACTAACCTTGATCTCATCTTCGGCTTCCAGTTCCGTAATGACTTCGGCCATATATAATCCGATCTCTTCTTCAAGGTCATCAAGTGCCTCTAAATCTCCATTTTCGTCTTCTTCGTATTTGATTCTCTTAAATTCGGGAAAGTGCTTAGCTGCGCGATGTTCAGCGACCTCATAAAGTTCGCTGGCATGATGTAAACGCAGCGTGTAGATAGCTGCATCATAAATCACCTCTTTACCTTCGTACATTCCGACAAAATTAAAGTTTCTGTACTCCTCGGAATTATCATCGGATTCTACCAGAAGGTAGTTGTGCCCCGATTTCTGAAGTTCTAATTTAAAGGCAGCTATGCGTTCTGCATCAAAGCCCATGTTAGTTGAGCTCATAATTCAATGTTAGATAATTTAGATAAAAGATAAGGCATTTTAGTGGTATTACAAACTTATGATAAGATATAAAATTTGTCATTTTATTCAGGTCCATTTCGGATTATCACTTTTTCATCCAGTTGCTAAAAGGATCTTAATTTATCATATCTATAGAAACATTGGTGAAACTCTACCCTTGGAAGTCCTTCCAAAGTAACCACGAAGGATGCTTTGTCATAAATAAAGGGCTCCTGGGGTTCTGAAAAGGATCTCTCCGGTCTTTTCCGAAAGGAGTTTCTATTTATCAGTAGGATTCTATGAAAAACCTCCCCTTCTGGCCCAACTCTCAATTATTCAAAAATCCTTATTTAACCTTAACAAACTGCGCCTTGAGCATCTTGAAAGCCTCAATTTGAAGCAAAAATCGAGATCTACCTAGGTTCCTAACTAATTAATCCTGACGATTTGAAATACGCCCTTTTCTTCGAGTAGCGGCCTCAAGTCCTCCGAGGATTGTAGTTAAGCCAGTGAGCACTAAACTGAACAGTAATGCCCACCAGAAACCGTCTACCTTGAAACCAGAAATAAGTGCGTCAGTTAACAAAATAATTGCTGCATTGACGACCAAAAGAAACAAACCGAGCGTAACTATGGTAATGGGAATGGTTAAGATGATGAGTATAGGTCTTACTACAGCGTTCAAAAATCCTAAAATCGCCGCAACCAAAATAGCAGCAAAAAAACCTTCAATAGCTACTCCGGCAAGAAGAAAAGATGCTAACATGACCGCAGCTGCACTTAGTACTAAACGGACTAGAAACCGCATATTAACTGTTTTTAAACCATTGAGAATACATAGGATAATTACGGGCTGTTCTTTCAATGACATCTCTCATTTCAGGTCCCGTATTTTTCACCTTTTTTGCTGGTATTCCAGCGTATATGGAGTTTTCTTCAACAATGGTATGCTCTAAGACCACGGCCCCGGCCGCAATTACAGCGCCGGATTTGACTACTGCATGATCCATCACAATAGCTCCCATGCCGATTAGCACGCTATCTTCAATCGTGCAACCGTGAACTACAGCGTTATGGGCTACAGAAACATTGCTTCCAATAACTGTTTTTGCTCGCTCGTAAGTACAATGAATAACTGCTCCATCTTGGATATTGGTACTATCGCCAACCGTTATAGAATGTACATCACCTCGTACCACGGCATTGAACCAAACGGTGCATGCGTCACCCATAGATACTTCGCCTACTACCACTGCCGTATCTGCCAGAAAGCAATCCTTGCCAAAAATTGGGGTAAAGCCTCGTAATGATTTGACGATAGCCATATTTTTAATGTTTAAACATTTAAAAAAACTTAAATAGAATATCTTTGTTCTTGATTTATTAAAACCAATATAAGCTTAATTAGAAACAATGAAAAAACTTACAGTTCTTAGTCTATTAGCAGCTTCTGTACTCGTATCATGTGGTCCAAAGACGGAGGGCACGGACGCTGAAGTATCTGAAGCCAAGGAGGTTGCTGAGACATCGCTCGCGGCCGCTAGTTTTAATGTAAATACTGACAATAGTAAAGTTACCTGGATTGGCAGCAAGCCAGTTGGTAAGCACAATGGTTACATTCCTATCTCTGATGGAAGCATAAAATTAGAAGACGGAAGCATAGTGGGAGGTTCTATTACTATTAATATTACCGGTCTGGTTTGTGAAGATTTAGCCTCTGACTCCACTATGCAAGCTAAACTTGAAGGTCATTTACTTTCAAATGATTTCTTTTCCGCTGAAGAATTTCCAACTGCTGAGTTTGTGATCACCTCTGTTGAAACGTATTCCAGCGAGGAAACCATAGAAAATAAAAAAGAGATAGATTTTGAATATAAACCGGCGTCAGCTTCCGAACATATTGTGGCATCGCCTACACACAAGATCACAGGTAATCTGACGATGCGGGGAACCACTTTGAGTATTTCTTTTCCAGCTAGTGTGCAAATAGAAGACAACGCTATCAATGCCAAAGCGAAATTTAATATTGATCGCACAAGATGGGGATTAAGTTACGGTGAAGAGGCGACAATTACGGAAAAAGCACAAGACAAATTTATTTACAATACCGTTAACGTTGGTTTCGATCTAATGGCCAGTGCCGAAGCGATGTAATGTGTTTAATAGCTAGTGTCTGAAAAAACTCTTTGAGGTGGAATTATTCGCTACAACCAGCTTATAAATTCTATCGTATTTAGAGCTCTAATAAATGCTAGAAAGACAGATTCTTGTGAGTCTGTCTTTTTTATTCCTACTATTTCCGTTAATCTCTAAACGTAGTATTTTATCTATGCCTAAGAAAAAGCAAGATTTCAACCCTTTAGATTTGGACAGCTTTTCTTGTAAAGCCGACCATTGGGCAAATCAGCACAATTATTTCTGCTCACTTCATAGTTCAAGGTCTACAATCCCTTATGGATCATTTCCCAGAATAATAGCCGTGGGAGCCAATACTGTTTTAGCACCTCAAGTGGCAAACAACTTTAAGGCGCTTGAGCAATACCTGCGTTACAACAAAGATTGGCTTTTTGGCCACTTTAGTTATGATCTAAAAAACGAAACCGAAAACCTTACTTCTGAGAATAAAAGTCAGGTGATTTTTCCCCAGATGACTTTCTTTAGGCCAGACCACCTCATTCATTTCAATACAAGTACCATTACTATAGAAAGTGAGGAGGAACCTGGTGATATATATAATCAAATTAGGAACTTTCCCTTACCATTGGCATCAGAATTAGAAAGCCATCAATTAAGAGCCGATACAACCGAAACACAGTACATGGATACTGTAGAAAAGCTACGGAAGCATATCGAGGAAGGAGACATTTATGAAATAAACTATTGTATTAATTTTTACGCCAAGTATGAGCATATTGATCCTGTTTATCTTTTTCATAAACTCACAGAACTTTCTCCAAACCCCTTTTCTGCTTTCTACAAACTTGGCGAGAAGTATGCCCTTTGTGCAAGTCCTGAACGTTTTATAAAGAAAATAAAACACAAAATCGTTTCTCAACCTATAAAAGGTACTGCTCCCCGGGGAAGTTCTGATCCCAACGATTTAGTGCTAAAAAACAACCTCCAAAGCAGCGAAAAAGAACGAGCGGAAAATATGATGATTGTAGATCTAGTAAGGAATGACTTAGCCAGAAGCTGCCTAGCCGGTTCTGTAAAAGTGGAAGAAATGTTTGGCATTTACACTTTTCCGCAACTGCATCAAATGATATCAACGATCAGCGGTGAGCTTAGAGATGATAAAACCCCCGTAGATGCTATCAAAAATGCCTTTCCCATGGGCAGCATGACCGGAGCGCCAAAAATAAAAGTGATGGAGCTGATCGAGCGATATGAGCAAACGGCACGAGGGCTATTTAGCGGATCAATCGGCTACTTTAAACCTGATAACGATTTTGATTTTAACGTCATGATCAGAAGTCTTTTTCTTGATGCAAAAAAGCAAAAACTATCCTTTTCCGTGGGAAGTGCAATCACCTTCGACTCTGACCCCGCAGAAGAATACGCTGAGTGTAAACTGAAAGCGAAAGCCATAAAGTCGTTGATTACCGCTAAAAATAATAACTGACATTATGTCACTTGCCTATTGAATTCTTACCTTTGAAGGCTTTAAGCGAGCGGACGACATGGAGCAATTAATTGAAGATATCGAGATACTCACAGACGCAGAAGAAACGGCTTGCGAGGTTGTAAAGGTATCTGAGAACAAGAATACCGGGAAGGAAAGGAAATTATATATCGAGAGTTATGGTTGTCAAATGAATTTCAGCGATAGCGAAATTGTATCCTCAATCATGACTAAAAATGGGTTTGATACCACTTCTAACTTTGAGGAAGCTGATGTTGTGTTCCTAAATACGTGCTCTATCCGTGAAAAAGCAGAACAGACCGTTAGAAATCGTCTGGCCCAGTTTAATTCCGTTAAAAAGAGCAAGCCCGAAATGCTAATTGGTGTCTTAGGTTGCATGGCCGAACGACTTAAAAGTAAACTACTGGAAGAAGAGAAGATCGTGGATCTGGTGGCAGGACCAGATGCCTACAGAGATCTCCCTAATCTGGTTGAAAAAGTCGATGAAGGATCCAAAGCTGTGAATACCTTTCTCTCCAGAGAGGAGACTTACGCGGATATCAGCCCAGTACGATTGAATTCTAACGGCGTCACGGCTTTCATTTCGATCATGCGGGGCTGTGATAATATTTGTTCATTTTGTGTAGTGCCTTTCACCAGAGGAAAAGAACGTAGCAGAGACCCCTATTCTATCGTAAAGGAAGCAAAAGACTTATTTGATAAGGGTTATCGTGAAGTCACTTTATTAGGTCAAAATGTAGATTCTTACAAATGGGCTAAAGAGCAAAATAACAAAGCCTGGTTGGAGAAAATGGAAGGCGTAGAGGTAGTCCATTTCTCAGATCTGCTGAATATGGTAGCTGAAATCCACCCGGATTTAAGAGTACGTTTTTCAACATCTCATCCTAAAGATATCACGGATGATGTTTTGCATACCATTAAGAAGTATGAGAATATATGCAACTACATTCATTTACCGGCACAAAGCGGTAATTCTCGAATTTTAAAAATGATGAACCGTACCTACACTAGAGAGTGGTATTTAAACCGGGTAGATGCCATCAGAAAAATAATAGGCGAAGGTTGTGGTATATCCTCAGATATGATTAGCGGGTTCTGTAGTGAAATAGAAACGGAACATGAAGATACAATAACACTCATGGACTATGTCAAATATGATTTCTCGTACATGTTTTTTTACAGCGAGCGGCCCGGTACATTGGCTCAGAAAAGATATGAAGATGACATCCCACTAGCAACAAAAAAACGACGGTTAAGCGAAATAATTTCAAAACAGCAGGAGCATTCCCTGGTGAGAAATCAGCAAGCTCTGGGCAAAGTTCATAAAGTATTGGTGGAAGGTTTTTCAAAACGATCCAAAGAACATTTACAAGGCCGAAATTCTGCGAATAAGGTAATAATCTTTCCTAAGCGAAAATGTACTAAAGGCGACT